>CAITBU010000001.1 GCA_903890595.1 uncultured Holophagaceae bacterium
CGCCACCAGCGTGGAAGCTGGCATGAAGTACTTCCTGCTGGGGGCCTTCTCCAGCGGCATCCTCATCTACGGCATCAGCCTGCTCTACGGCGCCGCCGGAGGCACCACCACCAACCTGGCCGACCTCAACCGGGCCCTGGCCCTGGCCCCTCGGACCAGCAGCCTGCTGGTCTTCTCCGGGGTGCTGATGGTGCTGGTGGGCATGGCCTTCAAGGTGGCGGCAGTGCCCTTCCACATGTGGTCGCCCGACGCCTACGAGGGGGCTCCCACCCCCATCACGGCCCTCATGGCCACCGCCCCCAAGGCCGCCGCCCTGGCTGCCTTCCTGCGGGTGTTCGGCACGGCCTTCCACGGCGTCTCCACCGACTGGGTGATGCCCCTCTGCTACATCGCCGGTGCCAGCATGGTGCTCGGCAACGTGGCGGCGGTTCGGCAAGAGAGCATGAAGCGCCTGCTGGCCTACTCCAGCATCGCCCACGTGGGCTACATGCTACTGGGCGTCCTGTCCGGCGACCTCAAGGCTGGCGCCCAGGCCGTCTGGCTCTACATGCTCATCTACATCGTCATGAACACCGGCGCCTTTGCCGTGGTGATCTACCTGCAGGGCATGGGTGAGGGCGAGCGCATCGAGGACTTCCGGGGCCTGGGGCGCAAGCACCCGGTGCTGGCGTTTGCGATGATGGTCTTCCTGCTCAGCCTGGCGGGCATTCCGCCGCTGGTGGGCTTCTTCGGGAAGTTCTACCTGTTCAAGCTGGCCATCGAGCAGGGCTACGTCACCCTGACCGTCCTGGCCCTCCTCACCAGTGCCGTCAGCGCCTACTACTATCTCGGCGTGGTCAACCAGATGTACTTCCAGGATGCCGAGGGCGAAGCCGCCCCCATGGGCTCCATGGCGGTCTTCATCGTCTCGGTGGCCTGCGTCCTGGTCCTGGTGGGCACGGCCTTTGGCCCCTGGTTGCTGGACTGGGCCGGCAAGGTGTTTGTAGGGTAGGGCCATTGGCAGGCTTACACTTGAAGGCGCGGGGCGACCCGCGCCTTCTGTTTCTCTAGGAGTAACGGGTGATCCTGAAGCCGGGCAAGGTCGAGGCCGATCCTGGGGAGCGTGCCCTGTGGGGTGACCTCATGTCCCTGGGTCTTACCTTCCCGCTCTGCATTGCCCTGGGGTTCTTCCTGGGCCGCTGGATCGGGGGGTGGTTCGGGCGGCCAACGATCGGGCAGTGGGCCGGCTTGGCCTGGGGCATCTGTGCGGCCTTCTGGGAGCTCTACAAGGTGAACCGGCGCATGACCCGGCGGGATGCCGAGGAGCTGCGGCGCCTGGAGGAAGGGAAGGGGCCCGATGGGCGAGGGTGAGGCCCACCTACGGCGCATCACCATGGCCATGGTCGTGCTGGGCGCCCTGGGGGTACCCCTGTGGGGCTTCCTCCGCTCCTGGACCGCTGCCCTGGCCTTCGGGGTGGGGGCACTGGCGAGCCTGGCCTTCTGGGGCCTGCACACCTATCTCACGGCCCGGATGCTCACGCCCTCGGTCCGCCGGCGCTGGGTCTATGGGTTCCTTTCCCTGGGCAAACTGGGATTGATCGCCCTGGTCCTGCGTGGGATGATGGATGGATACCCGGCGGAAGCCCTACCGCTGGCCCTGGGAGTACTTCTCTTCGTGGCCGGCATCCTCCTGGAGGCTCTCTGGCTGGCCTTCCAGAAACCGCAATCCGCTCCGCCCGATTGAGGTCCGACTCAGATGGAACATCATGCTTCCCTGCTCGCCAAGTGGCTCACCCAGGTCCTGGGTCTGTCCCAGCACGCCTGGCCCGGCTTCGCCCACGGCATGCCCCTGTCGGTGCTGGAGCGCTATGACCACCTCCTGAATGCGGCCCTCGCCGCCCTCATGGCCATGTTCTTCACGACCCTGGTCCGCAAGGGCCTGCAGCGCATTCCTGGACCCCTCCAGCAGGTCTTCGAGGGCGTGGTCGGTGGCCTCAAGGAGATGATCGACGAGAACATCGCCCACCACGGCCAGCGCTACCTGCCCTTCATCGGGACCATCGCCCTGTTCGTGTTCTTCAACAACCTCTTCGGCCTGATCCCGGCCCTCAGCCCTGGCACCAGCAACTGGAACGTCACCCTGGGCGCGGCCCTGGTGGTGTTTGGTTACTACAACTTCCACGGCATGCGTGAGCAGGGCTTCGTCAAGTACTGGGCCCACTTCGCCGGTCCCATCTGGTGGCTCTCGCCCCTGATGTTCCCCCTGGAGATCCTCGGCCTGCTCAGCCGCATCCTCAGCCACTCCCTCCGTCTCTTCGGCAACATCGCCGGTGAGCATCTGGTGGCGGGCATCTTCTTCGGCCTGATGCCCCTGCTGCTGCCCCTGCCCATGATGTTCCTCGGCCTGTTCTTCGGCCTGATCCAGACCTTCGTCTTCACGATGCTCACCACGATCTATCTCAGCGGTGCGGTCTCGCACGAGCATTAGTCCCTCGGAAATCGCGCAGCGATTTCCGCCTGAACAAGCCTCTAACCGTCCCGGGGATTCCGAACCCCCTGGACAACCTCACAGGAGCACCACCATGAAGAAGTTCCTCACCACCGCCTTCCTCTTCACCCTCGCCGCCGTTGCCTTCGCGCAGGGTGCCCCCGCCGTCCAGAAGGGCCTCTTCGAAGGTCAGTTCACGGCCCACCTCGCACTCGCCATCGCTGCCGCCGGTTGCGGTCTCGGTCAGGGCAAGGCTGTGGCCGCCGCCGTTGAGGGCGTCGCCCGCAACCCCCAGGCTGCCGGCAACATCCGCACCACCATGATCATCGGTCTGGCCCTCATCGAGGCCCTCGTGATCTACGTGCTCGTCGCCGCCTTCGCCATCAAGTAGTTGCACTTTCGCAAGAAAAACGGGGCGTCCCGCCGTGGACGCCCCGTTTGTTTTGCAATTGCTTGCTGGTGCCGATAGGGACCCTGACTCATGAGACCCCCTCCTCTCTTTCCTATGCCTCCCGAAGTCACCCAGCTGATCCTGGGTGGGGGCTCGCCCATTGATTTGGATGGGCTCCGGGTGCACTCCCCGGATGAGGCCTGGAACTTTGCCTTGAACTACGGCTACGACATGGCCAAACCCGTGCAGCGGGCGGCGGTGCTGCGGGTCTACGAGGATGCTGTGGACTTCCTGGAAGGGGTGATCCTGGACGGGACGGACCTCCATGTGCCCCTCGAAGTTCGGGACCTGGGGGATCCTCTGGACCTCCTGGTCTGGGCCTCCGAGCGACCCCGTAACCTTCGCAGCCGCTGGTCCTGCGCGATCCTGCGGCTGATGCACACCCTCTTCCACGTGGACCACAATGTGAACCTACGCTTCCTGCCGGAGATCCAGCGGCAGGTCTTTAACCGCTACGATCAGCACCTGGTGCACGAGGACGGCAAGTGGCTCCTGCGCGGGGCCTACGACGTCCCCCTGGTGGCCGTGGAGCGCAAGGAGAACAAGGACCGGGTGTCCATGCTCCTGAAGATGCTCCACAAACCCGAGAACGTGGCCGAGACCATCTATGACCAGATCGGGATCCGCCTGGTGGCGGAGGACCAGCTGGGCGTCCTGATGGTGATCCGCTTCCTGCTGGACCACCACGTCCTCATGCCCACCCACATCAAGCCCAGCCGGAGCCGCAACCTGATGATCGACATCGGGGCCCTGGAAGCCTGGATGGAAGAGCTGCCTCCGGCCTTCAGCCTGCACGATCTGGCCCCCGAGGAGCGGCGTGCCCTCAGTCTGGCGCTCACCCTAAAGACCCCGGGCAAGGAGCAGAACCCCTTTTCTAGCAAGGATTACTCTGCCATTCAGTTCACGGCCAGGACCCTGGTCCGGCTGCCGAGCCCCGCCACGGGAGCCCTGGAAACCCTCCAGGGACGCCTCCAAACCATGGGGGACACGGAGCTTTCCGACCTCGCCCAGATTCCAGAATTGCTCCTCGAACAGGAGGAATTTGCTTTCTTCTTCGCACATGAAGTCCAAGTGATGGAACAATCGGGGTTTCAAAGATCACTATCAGGTCCGGCTTCCCATTCCGAATACAAACAGCGCCAGCGCGACGCCGCGCGGCGGAGAGTGCTTCAGGGAATTCTTCAGGAGGAAACATGTTGAACATCCAGTCCCGCCAGGAAGGCACCTCATCTGTGGTCTCCATCCACGGCAAGGTGAACTTCGAAGTGACGGCCCAGCTCCGCGAGGTGATCCGGGAGACCGTCGCCACCGCCCAGCCCCGCCTCCTGGTGATCAACCTGGAAGGGGTGAGCTTCATCGACTCCTCGGGTCTCGGCCTCCTGGTCGCCGCCCGGAACAGCGTCGACAAGTCCGGTGGCAGGCTCCACCTCTGCTGCCTCCCGGCACCGGTGAAGAAGACCTTCGACCAGACGAACCTCTCCAACTACTTCTCCATCTTCTCAACGGAGCAGGACGCCCTCCGCGGCGCCTGATCGGCCATGCCCAAAGGCCTGGTCCTGGTGGTGGACGATGAGGCTCCCATCCGGGACATCCTCTCCTTCTACCTCAAGCGTGCGGGCTACCAGGTCCTGACGTCGGCCACTGGGGTGGAGGCCCTGGAGGAGATGGGGCGGTCCCGGCCGGACCTCATCATCTCTGATCTCCGCATGCCCGAGATGTCGGGGGAAGACTTCTGCCGCCAGGTGAAGGGCGACGTCGCCACCCAGGACATCTACTTCATCATCTTGTCGGCCATGGAGGGCACCGCCTCCCGGATCAGCGGCCTGGCCCTGGGGGCCGATGACCTGATCCCCAAACCCTTCCATGCCCAGGAAGTGCTGGCCAAGGTGACCTCTGCTTTCCGCCTCATCGGGATGCAGAACGAGATCAAGCGCCAGAACCGAGAGCTCACCACCTTCCAGCAGCGGGTTCAGGCGGAGATGGCCCTGGCGGCTGCTTTCCAGAAGGGCCTCCTGCCCAAGCTTCCGGGGGCCGCCAACGGCCTCCGCTATACCCACCGCTACCTGCCCGCCGCAGGGATCGGTGGCGACATCTACGCTGTCGTGCCCCTGCCAGACGGAGCCACAGCGCTGATGATTGCCGACGTGAGCGGCCACGGCGTGCCGGCCGCCCTCATCTCCGCCATGGTCAAGACCTCCTTCGAGAACCAGGTTCGCCTGGGCGGCGGCCCCCTAGAGTGGGCCCAGGGCATGAACGAGGACCTCTGCCGCGCCACCCTGGCCGAACAGTTCGCCACCGCCTGGCTGGGTCGCCTGGATCCTGCGACCCATCGCCTCCACCACGTGGCCGCCGGTCACTGTGCCCCGCTCCGCCTGGCGGGCGGGACCCTGGGGGGCCTGCGCCGCTCCGAGGTGCTGCGCGGCCGGGGTTCCATGCTCGGCATCGACCCCCAGTTCACCTACACACTGCAGGAGGCTGAGTTCCTCCCAGGTGATCGTCTGGTGCTCTACACCGATGGTCTGGTGGAAGTGGAGCGGGAGGACCGCACCATGCTGGAGGAGGCGGGGCTCCGCCGCATCTGCGCCGAGCTGCCCGCCGAGACCGAGGCCGCCGCCGAGGCCGTCCTCACCCAGACCCTGGCCTTCAACCACCCCGCACCCTTCGAAGACGACGTCACCCTGGTGATCCTGGATCGGATCGTCTGAGGGCCTAAAGCTCCGCCAGGGTCGCGGCGATGCCGGCTTCCAGGGTGGTGAAGGGGGCGGTGTAGCCGGCCTCTCGGAGGCTCTGCACGTCGGCCTGGGTGAAGCTCTGGTACTTGCCCACCAGCTCGGCGGGGAAGGGGATGTACTCGATGCGGCCCTGGCCCAGGTGGGCGATGAGCGTGCGGGCGATGTCGTTGAAGCTGCGGGCCAGGCCCGTGCCGGCGTTGACGATGCCCTTGGCCATGCCGCCGCTGCCGAAGTGGAGGTTGATGGCCACGATGTCGCCCACGTGGATGAAGTCACGCTCCTGGCCCCCGTCCGGGTAGCCGTCCGTGCCCTCGAAGAGCCGGCAGACGCCCTGTTCCTGTAGCTGCCGCAGGAGCTGGTGCAGGACGGACATCATGCGGCCCTTGTGCTGCTCCCGGGGGCCGAAGACGTTGAAGTAGCGCAGGCCCATGACGGGGCTCTGGATGGCGGGCAGGAGGCTCCGCACATGCTGGTCGAAGGCCAGCTTGGAGTAGCCATAGACGTTCAGGGGCCGCTCGTTGGCGGGCACGGGCACAAAGGACCGGCTGGCCCCGTAGGTGGCGGCACTGCTGGCGTACACAAAGGGCACCTTGCGGGCCAGGCACCAGTGCAGGAGGGCCCGGGAGTCCCCGTAGTTGTTGGCCATCATGTAGCGGCCATCGGCCTCCATGGTGTCGGAGCAGGCGCCGTTGTGGAACACGGCCTCGGGGCTCAGATCCAGGGTGCCGGCGTCCAGGCGGACCCGGAACTCCTGCTTGTCCATGTAGTCGGCAAGGGTGAGGTCCGCCAGGTTCCGGGCCTTGTCGCCCCGGGTGAGGTTGTCCACCACCAGGATGTCGGTGTGCCCCCGGCGGTTCAGCTCCCGCACCAGGTTGCTGCCCACGAAGCCCGCGCCTCCCGTGACGATGAACATGTCCGATCCTCCAGCCCGTCCAGGATAGCGTCTATCCGATGACCTCTTCGGGCTCCGGTGTTCCTCGGCGCCGGGCCAGCCTCGGCCCCAGCTCTGCCACCAGCGTGGCCGAGAGGATGAGGACCCCACCCAGTGCTTGCGTGGCGCTCAGGTGCTCCCGGATGCCAGGGACCCAACCGCTCACCGCCAGGCCCACGGTCCAGACGGGCTCCATGGAGAAGATGACGGCGCACTCCGTGGCCCCCAGGCGGGACTGGTAGGTGCTCTGCACGTAGAAGGCCAGGGTGGTGGCCAGCAGGCCCATGAAGACCAGAGCCACCCACACTCCGCCCTGGGTCAGGGCCGGGCCGGCGCTCTGGAACCCGTAGGGGGCCGGGAGGGCCAGCGTGATGGCCAGAGAGATCACCCCGGTGACGGCCACCTGGGTGAAGGCCAGCACCCAGCCGGAGCTGCGCCGAGAGAAGTGGGCCGTCATGACGATGTGGAAGCCGCAGAGGACGGCCGCCGCCAGGGTCTCCGAGTCGCCGCGGTTCCAGCCGCCCCAGGCGACGCCGGGCTCCCGCACCAGCAGGGTGAGCCCCGTGAGGGCCACCACAGCGCCGAGGGCATGCGAGGGCCGCAGACGGTCCCCCGCCAGCAGGGCCACCATGGGGGTGAAGATCACGTAGAGGCCGGTGATGAAGCCGGACTTGGAGGTAGAGGTGAAGCGCAGGCCGTCGGTCTGCAGCCAGAAGGTGGCCGTGAGCACCAGGCCCAGGAGCAGTCCGTCCAGGACCTCCCGGCGGCGGAGGGGCACCTTGAAGATCAGCAGCAGCAGGCCGAGGCAGGCGGTGCCGATGGCGAAGCGGATGCTCAGCAGGGCCCCCACGGACAGCCCCGCCTGCAGGGAGTACTTGGTGGCGGGGAAGCCCCCGGCCCACACCAGGGCGATGGTCGCCAGGGCGAGGACGGCAACGAGGTGGGACCTGCGGGCTTCGGGCATCCCTCCAGGCTATCGCCGGAGGCGCCTGGGCTCGATGGGAATCCTGGCGCCGTCGC
>CAITBU010000002.1 GCA_903890595.1 uncultured Holophagaceae bacterium
CACCTCCTCGAGCGCCAGCTTGCCCGCCTCGATTTTTGAGAAGTCCAGGATGTCGTTGATGATCGTCAGCAGTTGCTCGCCGCAGGTTCGCGCCAACTGGGCATAGCGGAGATGCTTGGCATCCAGTGGCCCCTTCAGGAGCAGGCCGATCATGCCGATCATGCCGCTCATGGGGGTCCGGATCTCGTGGCTCATGCTGGCCAGGAAGTCCGACTTGGTCCTGGAGGCCTCCTCAGCCTGGTGGGCCATGCGGTCAGCCCGCAGGCTTTCCTCTTCTGCGCAGGCCCTTGCGGTGACCTCCTGGTGGTACAAGCGCTCGAGGGTGATGCCGACATAGCCCACATGGGAAACGATGGCGACCACCATTCCCGCAATAAAAGTCACGAGGAAGCCGACGGGGGTCTGGTTCCAGAGCTGGATGCTGGTCATGGAATGGTTAAACGTGCTTCTGCGCAAGACCAGATGGAAAACCATGACTAGGGACACAATGGCAATGGCCTGAGCGCTTCGGCTCTGTTGCTCACGCCCGAGCTGCCAGGCCGACCAGGCGACAGCGAACACGAGGATGGCCTGGACCAGGGACACAAACCCGGTTCGCAGGGGTTCACTCCCGACCTTGAAATGCAGAACACTGAAAACCACCAGATAACCGACCCCCAGGGTGACCATCCAGGAAGTCCGCCAGGCCCGCCCTCGTTCCAGCTGCAGGGCCTGGACATGCAGGGCGCTGCCGAAGAAGAGCAGCGCCTGGGCCAGGGTGAAGCTGGCCCAGTCCGGGACCAGCCCTCTCATGCCCATAAAGAAGAGACCCACGCCGAAGAGCACGCTGCCGGCGCACCACCGGTGCACCGACAGGCCGCGCCGATCCACCAGGATGACCCATGAGATCAGGGCCATGATCAGGTAGATCAGGCTGATGATCATGAAGTTCATCTGGAGGGGGGACCGGGTCAGCATGGTTCGCTCACCTCGGCGCGATGATCGGTTTGGAAACTGTTCCGCAGTGGCGGTTCAGAACGCCCAGAAGGGTGTCGGGCTCGATGGGCTTGGCGAGGTAGTCATCCATGCCCGCATCCAGGCAGCGCTGGCGGTCCTCTCGCATGGCGTGGGCGGTCATGGCCACCACCGTCACGCGGGGGTTTAGCACGCCCGACGCTGGCATCCGCAGCCGGGCCGTGGCCTCGATACCATCCAGATAGGGCATCTGGATGTCCATGAGCACCAGATCGTAGCGGGTGTTCCGCAGGGCCTCGAGGGCCTGCAGGCCATCCGGGACCACATCCACGGTGACCCCCCACTCCTCGAGCAGGGTCACGGCCAGCAACTGGTTCACCTCGTTGTCCTCCGCCAGAAGCACGCGAAGCAGCCCGAGCTCCCGCCTGGGCAGGAGGGGACTCACAGCACTGGCAGGCTTGAGGGCCTCCCGAGCGGCCAAGCGCAGCTGGGCGGTAAACCAGAACTCTGAGCCCCAGTCCACCTCGCTGGTGACCCCGATCTCGCCCCCCATGAGGGCCACCAGCTGGCGGCAGATGGCCAACCCGAGGCCCGTGCCACCGTAGCTCCGGGTGGTGGAGGTGTCCGCCTGGGTGAATTTTTCGAAGACCTCCCCGATCTTGTCGGCAGGAATGCCCATGCCCGTATCGATCACCCGGAAGCGGAGCTGAACCTCGTCGGCCGTCCTGGCCAGGGTCTCCACCTGGACCAGCACCGCCCCCTGGGCCGTGAACTTCAGCGCATTCCCGATCAGGTTGAAGAGCACCTGCTTCAGGCGGGTAGGATCCCCCCTCAGCCAGTCCGGGGTTCCCGGCTGCGGGCCGAGGAACAGCACCAGGTTTTGCTCCTGAGCCCGGATGGACAGCAGCAGGCGGAGCTCCTCCAGGAGCGCCTCCAGGCTGAAGTCCACCTCCACGAGGTTCAGTTCGCCTGCCTCGATCTTGGAGAGGTCCAGGATGTCGTTGATGATCACCAGCAGCTGTTCACCGCAACCATGCGCTGCTGCGGCATAGCGATGGTGCAAGGCGTCCAGGGGTGCTTTCTCCAGGAGGCCGATCATGCCGAGCATGCCGTTCATGGGGGTCCGGATCTCGTGGCTCATGTTCGCGAGGAACTCCGACTTCGCCCGGGTGGCTATCTCGGCCTGGAGTGCCAGGTGGTTGGCCCGGTTCCTTTCTTCCAGCAGGCAGGCATTCGTAGCGACGTTGTCCGTGATGTCCCTCATGGAACCCACCATCCGAGTGGGAAGACCCTCCTGGTCCCACTCCACGACCTTGCCGCGGTCGTGTACCCAGACCAGCCGGCCGCTCTCGTGTTTCATGCGGTGCTGGCTCTGGTAGGTCGTTCCGTCAGCCAGGGAGGCTTTGATCTTCGCCATGACCCCCGGGCGATCCTCCTCGAAGATCCTTGACACTAAGTCGTTCATGGGGTGCTTGAGGCAGTACTCCTCCATGCCGAGGATCTGGCACCAGCCGACGTTGTGCCGCACCCAGTCGTGAGGCAGGTTCCAGTCCCAGATGCCTTCCCAAGAGGCCCCGAGGACGTGTCTTAACCGCGCTTCGAGGTCTCGTCGCAAGGTCTCCGCTTCGTCAGCGCGTTTGGCTTTCTCCGAGGTCTGGAAAGCCAGCTCCTGGTTGGCAACGACCAGCTCGTCGGCGCGTTTGGCTTTCTCCGAGGTCTGGAAGGCCAGCTCCTGGTTGGCAACGACCAAC
>CAITBU010000003.1 GCA_903890595.1 uncultured Holophagaceae bacterium
GGAAAAAATTCCTGGGTTCGTTCCGAGCCGAAGACAGGAATTGAACCTGCGACCTGCGCATTACGAGTGCGCTGCTCTACCCCTGAGCTACTTCGGCTTGACCTGCGAGTTTAGCCTCCGGACCAGGGAGGGTCAACCTGAGCGGGAGGTGGGACGCCCCCCCATCGTGGCTGTCAGAGGGCGACTTCCCTGCCCCGCAGGCCACATCCTGCCTGGCGTTCTGGCGCCAGCAGCCCCCGCCCCCCTGCTACCGCTTCGCACCCCAGGCTTGGAGGCGCTCGCCGGCTTCGGCGAGGAGGGACTCGGTCTTGCAGAAGGCGAAGCGGACGATGGGGGGCGGCTGGGGCTCGGTGGTGAAGCTGCTGTAGGGCACGGTGGCCACGCCAGCCTCCAGAATCAGCTGGGTGGCAAAAGTGGTGTCGTCCACCTGGGAGAAGGCGCCGTAGTCCGCCAGGACGTAGTAGGCGCCCTGGGGTGGGGTGAGGCGGAAGCCGGCGCGGCTCAGGGCCCCGCAGAGCAGGTCCCGGCGGCGGCGGTAGGCCTCGGCCATGTCGGTGTAGTAGGACCTGGGCAGCGTCTCCATGGCCGTGGCCACAGCCTCCTGGAGGGGCGCCGGGGCACCCACCGTGAGGAAGTCATGGACCTTGCGGATGGCGGCGGTGAGGGGCGCCGGGGCGATGATGGTCCCGATGCGCCAGCCGGTGATGGCGAAGGTCTTGGAGGCCCCGGAGATGGTGATGGTGCGCTCGGCCATGCCCGGCAGGGTGGCCATGGGGATGTGCTCGCCGGTGTAGAGGATGTGCTCGTAGATCTCGTCCGTGAAGACATACGCGTTGTGGCGCTGGCAGAGCTCCGCAATGCCCTGCAGCTCGGCCCGGCTGAAGACCTTGCCTGTGGGGTTGTTGGGGCTGTTCAGGATGATGGCCCGGGTGCGGGGCCCGAAGGCCCGGGCCAGGCGGTCCAGGTCCAGGGGCTCGGTGGCCGACAGGGGCACGTGCACGGGGGTGGCGCCGCTGAGGATGGCATCGGGCCCGTAGTTCTCGTACCAGGGCTCGAAGACCACCACCTCGTCCCGGGGATCGACCAGGGCCAGCATCACCGCCGCCATGGCCTCGGTGGCGCCACAGGTGACGGTGACCTCCGTCTCCGGGTCCACGGCCATGCCATAGAAGGCCAGCATCTTGGCGGCGACGGCCGCCCGCAGGCGGGGCGCACCCCAGGTGACGGCGTACTGGTTCACGTCGGCCCGGATGGCCGCCACGGCGGCCTCTTTCACGGCCTCGTGAGCGGGGAAGTCGGGGAAGCCCTGGGCCAGGTTGATGGCGTTGTGCACCCGGGCCAGGCGGGTCATGCCGCGAATCACCGATTCCGTGAAGCCGTGGGTGCGTCGAGCGGTGTGCATGGGGCTCCTGCGGGTATGCGGCATTGTGCCAGAGCAGACCCCCGGACGGACCGCCGGCCCTCCCCTGGTACCAAAGGAGGGCCGGCTTCCTGGGGCAGGTCTACTTCCCGAAGCCCTTCGGGAGGGTCATGGTGAGGTTCTTCACCAGGAAGGCCCACTGGTCGGCCCGCTCGGCGATCTGCTTGGCCGTGGGCTTGCCGGCACCGTGGCCCGCATTGGTCTCGATGCGGGTGAGCACGGGCGCGGAGCCGGCCTGGGCGGCCTGGAGGGTGGCGATGAACTTGTGGCTGTGGGCGGGCACCACGCGGTCATCGTGGTCCCCGGTGGTCACCAGCGTAGGCGGGTACTTCACGCCCGCCTTGAGGGTGTGAACGGGGCTGTAGGTCATGAGGTACTTGAAGCCGTCGGCCTCGTCGGAGCAGTCGTAGTCGCTCTTCCACATCCAGCCGATGGTGAACTTGTGGTACCGCAGCATGTCCATGACGCCCACGGCGGGCAGGGCTGCGCCGAAGAGCTCCGGACGCTGGGCCATGCAGGCGCCCACCAGCAGGCCACCGTTGGAGCCACCGTGGATGGCCAGCTTGGGGGTGGCCGTGTACTTCTCGGCGATGAGCCACTCGGCGGCGGCAATGAAGTCATCGAAGACGTTCTGCTTCTTCTTCAGGCGACCCGCCTCGTACCAGGCCCGACCGTACTCACTCCCACCCCGGAGGCAGACGTTGGCGAAGACGCCCCCCAGCTCCATCCAGGCCAGGTTGGCGGGGCTGTAGGTGGGGGCGGCGGGGATGTTGAAGCCGCCGTAGCCGTAGAGCAGCGTGGGGTTGCTGCCGTCCAGCTTGAGGCCCTTCTTGTGGGCCAGGAACATGGGGATGCGGGTGCCGTCCTTGCTGTTGTAGAAGACCTGGGTCACCTCGAAGGCCGCAGGATCGAAGGCCACCTTGGGCTGGCGGAAGACCTCGCTCTTGCCGGTGGCAAAGTCGTAGCGGTAGAGGGTGGTGGGGCGGTTGTAGCTGGTGAAGCCGTAGAAGGCCTCGGTGTGGGCGCGGCGGCCGCCGAAGCCTGACAGCGAGCCCACGCCCGGCAGGGCGATCTCCCGCTCCTGCTTGCCCTGCAGGTCATAGAGGCGGACGGTGTTGAGGGCATGGATGCGCCAGGTGGCGGCGAAGCGGCCGGCCACGAGGCTCACGCCCGCCAGCACGTCCCGGCCCGGGCCCTCAGCCAGGATGGTCTTCCAGGCGGCGGGCTCAGGGCTGCCCTTCTGGATGGCCACCAGGCGGCTGCGGGGGGCACCCTGGTCCGTCATGACATAGAAGGTGTCGCCATCGCTGCCGACGATGCGGTAGGTGGCGTCGAACTTGTCGAGGAAGGGCTCCACCTTGGCCCCAGGCTTGGTCAGGTCCTTGAGGAAGACCCGGCTGCGGCGGTCCGTGCCCTGGTTCTGGTAGATCACCAGCCAGCGGCCATCGTCCGTGGGGCCGGCGCCGAAGCCCCAGTCCGGCTGGTCCGGGCGCTCGTAGATGACCTCGTCCTGCTCCACCGGGCTGCCCAGGCGGTGGAAGAACAGCTGCTGGTTCTTGAAGACGCCGGTGAGGGCGCTGCGGTCCTTGGGCAGGGGGTAGCGGGTGTAGTAGAACCCGCTGCCGTCCTGGGCCCAGCCGCCCACGCTGTTGCGGCCCTGGGGCAGCTCATCAGCCAAGTCCTGGCCGGTCTCGACGGTGCGCACCTTCCAGATGTTCAGGTCGGCGCCGCCCTTGGAGAGCGAGTAGGCCATGAGCTTGCCGTCCTCGGTGAACACGGTGCTGCCCAGGCTGACGGTGCCATCGGTGCTGAGGCTGTTGGGGTCCAGCAGCACCCGGCCCCGGTCCTTGAGGTCCGTGGTGACGTAGAGGACGCCCTGGTTCTGCAGGCCGGTGTTGTGGGAGTAGACGTAGACCTTCCCATGGCGGCTAGGGGCGCCGAACTTCTCGTAGTCCCACAGCTTGGTCAGGCGGGCCTCGATGGCCTTGCGCTCGGGGATCTGCCCCAGGTAGCCCTGGGTGACCTTGTTCTGGGCCTCCACCCAGGCGGCGGTCTCGGCGCTGCGGTCGTCCTCCAGCCAGCGGTAGGGGTCGGCCACCTTGGTGCCGTGGTAGTCATCCACCACGTCGGCCTTGCGGGTGGCTGGGTAGGTCAGCGGGGTCTGGGCTGGCAGGGCCAGGGTGGCCAGGGCCACGAGGCAGGCGGTGGCAAGGCGGCGGGACATGGGAAGCCTCCGGGGTCGGGTTTGAGCAGACATGATACCTCGCAAGACTATGGCTAGCGGAGTTGCTTCATGCCCAGGTTCTGGATGAGGAAGGCCAGCACATCCGCCCGCTCGGCGATGGCCTTGGCAGTGGGCTTGCCGGCGCCATGGCCGGCACTGGTCTCGATGCGGGTGAGCACGGGCGCAGGGCCGGCCTGCACGGCCTGGAGGGTGGCGGTGAACTTGTGGCTGTGGGCCGGCACCACCCGGTCATCGTGGTCCCCGGTGGTGACCAGGGTGGGCGGATACTTCACACCAGGCTTGAGGGTGTGGAGAGGCGAGTACTTCATGAGGGTCTCGAAGCCCTCCTTGGTCTCGCTGCTGCCGTAGTCGCTCTTCCAGCCCCAGCCCAGAGTGAACTTATGGAAGCGCAGCATGTCCATGACGCCCACCTCGGGCACCGCGGCGCCGAAGAGGTCGGGACGCTGGGTGAGGCAGGCCCCCACCAGCAGGCCCCCGTTGGAGCCACCGTTGATGGCCAGCTTCGGGGTGGCGGTGTACTTGTGGCTGATGAGCCACTCGGCGGCGGCGATAAAGTCATCAAACACGTTCTGCTTCTTGTCCTTCCGGCCAGCGTCGTACCAGGCCAAGCCGTACTCGCCGCCCCCCCGCAGGTTGGGCATGGCGTAGACCCCGCCCTGCTCCAGCCAGGCCAGGCGGGACACGGAGAACCAGGGGGTCAGGGATACGTTGAAGCCGCCGTAGCCGTAGAGCAGCGTGGGGTTCTTGCCATCCAGCTTGAGACCCTTCTTGTGCACCAGGAACATGGGGATCTGGGTGCCGTCCTTGCTGGGGTAGAAGACCTGCTTGACCTCGAAGTCCGCCGGCCGGAAGGCCAGCTTGGGCTCGCGGAAGAGGCGGCTCCGACGGGACTTCAGGTCCAGCCGGAAGATGGTGCCGGGATAGGTGAAGCTGCCGAAGGTGTAGAAGGTCTCGGTGTCCTCCCGACGGCCGCCGAAGCCACCCACGGTGCCCAGGGCAGGCAGGGCCAGGTCCCCCTGCTTGCTGCCATCCAAGCCATGGAAACTGACGGCCGAGTGGGCATCCCGCATCCAGGTGGCGATGAAGCGTCCGCCCACCAGGGAGACGGACTCCAGCACGTCCC
>CAITBU010000004.1 GCA_903890595.1 uncultured Holophagaceae bacterium
CCGATCTGAGCGATGATCCTGACGGCCTTCCCCATGACGCCCCTGCCTGACCCCGGCACCGCAGGGCATGAAGATATCCTACCCACCCCCTTCTCAGCATCGGGGCTTAAGGCTGGCGTCCAGGAAGCGTAAACTGGAGGTTCATCAAGGAGTCCGTCATGGCCCAGATCACCCTCAAAGGCAACCCCATCCACACCAGCGGCGACCTGCCGGGCGTGGGCACCGCAGCGCCGGCCTACACCCTGGTCCGCACCGACCTGGCGGAGATCACCGGCAAGGACTACGCCGGTCAGCGGGTGGTGCTGAACATCTTCCCCAGCCTGGACACGCCCACTTGCGCCGCCAGCGTGCGGAAGTTCAACGCGCGGGCCAATGAGAAGCCCAACACGGCCATCCTCTGCGTGAGTGCCGACCTGCCCTTCGCCCAGAAACGCTTCTGCGGCGCCGAGGGCCTGGATAACGTGGTGCCCGTCTCCAGCTTCCGCTCCCCCGAGTTCGGCCAGGCCTTCGGCGTGACCGTGGTGGATGGTCCCCTCAAGGGCCTGCTCGCCCGCGCCGTGGTGGTGGTGGACGCCGCCGGCAAAGTCATCCACGCCGAGCTCGTCCCCGAGATCACCCAAGAGCCGGACTACAACGCGGCGCTGGACGTGCTTTAGGGGGCTGTCAGCTATCGGCTATCGGCTATCGGCTGTCGGCAAAAGCAGGGCTCGGACGGGGTGGTTGAGCCAGCTCAGCCGCAGGGCTGTTGGCCTTAGCTGACAGCTGACAGCTGACAGCTAATAGCTACTCGATCCGATCCATCTTCCGCAGCTCCGGCACTCTCCAGGCAGTGCCTGCCACCACGAGCAGGGTCATGCAGCCGCCGAAGACGACGGAGGGGACGAGGCCCAGGAGGCGCGCTGCCAGGCCGCTCTCGAAGGCGCCGATCTCGTTGCTGGAGCCGATGAAGACCTGATTCACCGAAGACACGCGGCCCAGCATGTGCTCGGGAGTGATCATCTGCAGGAGGGTGGAGCGCAGCACCACGCTCACGTTGTCCACGGCTCCGCTGGCCGCCAGCAGGAGCAAGCTGAGGGTGAAGCTGCGGCTGAGGGCGAAGGCAATCATGCAGGCGCCGAAGAGGGCCACGCAGGTCAGCAGGGTGCGGCCCGCCTGGCGCATGGGCGGCAGGTGGGCCATGGTGAAGCCCATGAGCACCGAGCCCACCGCCGGTGCGGCGCGCAGGGCGCCGAGCCCCTGGGGGCCGGTGAGGAGGACCTCCTTGGCAAAGACCGGCAGCACCGCCACAGCCCCACCGAAGAGCACCGCAAACAGGTCCAGGCTGATGGCCCCCAGTAGGAGCCGCTGGGAGAACACAAAGCGCAGGCCCTCGCCCAGGCTGGTAAAAATGGAACCCACTCGCGGCTTGGCTGGCCGGGGTGTGTAGCGGATGAAGAGCAGGCCCAGGAAGCCACTCGCGATGAGGGACAGCACCAGGAAGTGCGCCACCACCGGGCCGCGCCAGGCATAGACCAGGCCGCCCAGGGCGGGACCCAGGACCATGCCCGTGTGAAAGACCGCCACCCGCCAGGTGGAGCCATTGGCGTAGAGCGCCTTGGGCAGCAGGTCCGTGGCCAGGGCTGTGTTGGCAGGCCGGTAGTAGGCGCGCACCACGCCGGTGAGGAAGATCACCCCGTAGATGGGCCAGACCGCCGAGGCCAGCGGCCCCGACTGGAAGCGCCAGCTGAACCCCCAGAGCAGGGCCGAGCAGAGGGCCAGGCTGAGCGTGGTGGTCATGCAGATGCGCAGGCGGTTCACCCGGTCGGCGGTGTACCCGCCAAAGAGGGCCAGGCTGAGGAAGGGTAGCGCCTCGGAGAGCCCCACCAGCCCCAGGGCCAGCGGATCTCCCGTGCGGTTGTAGACCTGCCAGCCCACCACCACACCCTGCATCTGCATGCCCAGCGTGGCCAGGCCCAGGGAGGTGATGAACCAGCGGTAGTCGCGGCTTCTCAGCGATGCATAGGGATCGTGGGGGGCGCTGGGTTCATCCAC
>CAITBU010000005.1 GCA_903890595.1 uncultured Holophagaceae bacterium
CCGCAGGTGGGACAGGCCGAGCGCTCGAAGCTGTCCACCTCAGCGTCCGTCACCTTGTCGTCGCCGGCCTTGATCATGGCGTCGATGAGGTCCACGGCGATGTCCTTGCCCTGCCACTGCACCTTGCCGGCCTCCATGGGGCCGCCGGACACGAAGATGGTGGGGATGTTCACCCGCAGGGCCGCCATGAGCATGCCGGGGGTGATCTTGTCGCAGTTGGAGATGCAGACCATGGCGTCGGCGCAGTGGGCGTTGACCATGTACTCCACGGAGTCCGCAATGAGGTCCCGGGAAGGCAGCGAGTACAGCATCCCGTCGTGGCCCATGGCGATGCCGTCATCGATGGCGATGGTGTTGAACTCCTTGGCGATGCCGCCAGCCGCCTCGATCTCCCGCGCCACCAGCTGCCCCAGCTCCATGAGGTGCACATGGCCCGGGACGAACTGGGTGAAGGAGTTCACCACGGCGATGATGGGCTTCCCGAAGTCGCCCTCCTTCACACCCGTGGCCCGCCACAGGGCCCGCGCCCCCGCCATGTTGCGGCCGTGCGTGGAAGTCAGCGAGCGATAGCCGGGCATGGCATCTCCAGAACAGGGTGGCCACCGTGCCAAACGCAGGCAACCACAGAGAATTCTACCGAAGACAGGCCGTGCCCCTCCCTTTCATCCATGTCAGAACCGCAAATCTGGGTAGAAAAAAGGAACAAGACCCTTTAACCACAAAGAACACAAAGGGCACAAAAAAAGCCACTGATGCACCAGCAGCTCTTCTTTGTGTCCTTTGTGTCCTTTGTGGTTAATCGCTTTTTCTTTTCAGTCCCTGAAACCTTGTGGTTTCTATGCCGAGACTGGATTGTAGATGTTATCCCGCTGCCAGGGCTCGTAGCCGGCGGCGCGGATCATGCGCTCCATCTCTTCGCGGTTGACGGTGTAGCAGGTGCCGGCGGCGCTCACGACGTTCTCTTCCAGCATGAGGCTGCCCATGTCGTCGCAGCCGTAGTGGAGGGCCAGCTGACCGGTCTTGCGGCCCATGGTCACCCAGCTGCTCTGGATGTGGGCGAAGTTGTCGAGGAAGATCCGGGCCACGGCGATGGTGCGCAGGTACTCCACGTCCGTGGGCTTGGGCACCTTGCCCTCCCAGGGTGTGTGGCCGCTCTGGAAGGGCCAGGCAGCGAAGGCGGTGTAGCCGCCACCGTTGTTGCGGGCCAGGGCCCGGTCCTGCTGGTCCCGCAGGGCCCCCAGGTGCTCGATGCGCTCAGCCAGGGTCTCGGTGATGCCGAACATCATGGTCCCGGTGGTCTTCACGCCCTCTTCGTGGGCGGCCTCCATGACCTCCAGCCACTTGTCCCGGTTGCCCTTCAGGGGGGCGATCTTCTTGCGGATGCGGTCCACCAGGATCTCCGCACCCCCGCCGGGGATGGAGCCCAGGCCTGCATCCCGCAGGTCGGCCACAGTCTTGCGCAGGCCCTGGCCGCTGAGCTTGGCCATCATCTGGATCTCCACCGGCGAGAAGCCGTGGACCCACATGCCCTGCTCGTGGTGAAGGAAGCGCACCAGGTCCAGGTAGTAGGCCCAGGGCAGGTCCGGGTTCACCCCGCCCTGCAGCAGGAAGCCGGTCCCCCCGATGGCACGGGTCTCGGCGGCCTTCTGGGCCAGCTGCTCCTTGGTCAGCACATAGCCGCGGCTGTCGCCGGGCTTGTGGTAGAAGGCGCAGAAGGTGCAGTAGACGTTGCAGACGTCCGTGTAGTTGACGTTGCGGTCGATGACATAGCTGGCTCGGGTCGGATCGTTGTGGCGGTCCCGGAGGGCGGTGGCGGCCACCGCCAGGTCCGTCAGCTCCGCCTGCTCCAGCAGCACCACCGCCTCTGCAGCAGTGACGCGGCGGCCGGCGAGTGCGCCTTCGAGGATTCCCTCGGGCGCCAGGAGCCCTGCTGTCACGCCTGGGCCTTGTAGCCCATCACCTCGAGGCAGCGGCGGCAGACGCACTCCTGCCCCTCCACGCCGTGCTGGAAGTGCTCCAGGGTGTAGTTGCTCCGGCACTTCTCGCAGACCTGGGTGGGGTCCGTGCAGGTCTTGGGTGCGTAGAGATGGGTGGGATCGGGCATGGCGGACTCCGGGCCGTACAGGATAGCGTGATCAAGGTCGGCGCGGGTCAGCGCCAGGAAGACCAAACCCGCTCCACCCACAAAAAGGCCCCGCATGGCGGGGCCTTTTTGCTCTGAAAACCGAAGGTTTTCAGGCTATTCCTCCGCAGGTACCGCCTTGGCGCTGTCGTGGGGGTGGGTGTTGCGCTTGCCCTGCTGCTTGCGGGCCTGGGCATCGAGCTTGTCGATGGCCTGGTTGATGCTGGCGTACATGTCAGCCGTGGTGGCCGAGGCGACAAAGGCGTCGGCCCGGGTCTTCAGGGTGATCTCCGCCTCGTGGCGGTGCTTCTCGACGCTGAGGATCACGTGGACGTCGATGATGTCGTCCAGGTAGGTCGCCATCTTGTCCAGCCGCTCCTTCGTGTGCTGCTTCAGGGGCTCAGTGAGCTCCATATGCCGGCCGGTGTAGTGGACCTTCATGGGTCACTCCTGCGTGGGGCCTTGCGGCCCGGTGAATGGGGGCCGGCCCCTAGCGGCGCCGGCGTTGCGAGGCCGGGGGAATGCGGAGCTCCTCCCGGTACTTGTTCACGGTGCGGCGGGCGACCTTGATGCCGTCCCGGTCGAGCAGTCCGGCGATGGCCTCGTCGGACAGGGGCTTGGCGGGGTCCTCGGCCTGGACCAGCGCCTTGATGCGGTGCTTCACCACCGTGGCGGAGATGTCGGTGTCCTTGGGTCGGGCTGAGAAGAAGTAGTTGAGGTCGAAGAGCCCCTGGGGGGTGTGGATGGTCTTGGCCTTCACCACCCGGCTGATGGTGCTCTCGTGGAAGCCCGTGGCCTCCGCCACATCCCGCAGCACCATGGGCCGCAGGCCCTCGATGCCGTGCTCGATGAAGTCCCGCTGCAGGTCCACGATCTGCGCCGAGACCCGGAGGACGGTGCGGTTGCGATCCTCCACGCCCCGGATGAAGTCCCGCGCGCTGCGGAAGCGGTCGCGAATGAAGTCCTTGTCGGACTTGGCCTCGCTGGAGGCCAGGAAGCGCTGGTACTGGCCGTTCACCTTCAGACGGGGCAGACCCTCGTCGTTGAGGAAGACCTTCCAGTTGCCGTCCTCGCCCCGCAGGACCACCACGTCCGGCTTGACCACCCGCTCGCCGTCGGGATCGAAGGCCCGGCCCGGGGAGGGGTTCAGATGTTTGAGGTGCTCCATGGCGTCGGCCAGCTCCTCTTCGGTGCAGCCCAGGGCCTTGCGGAGCTTGCCGCTGTCCCGCTGGGCCAGCAACACAGTATGGTCCTGGATGATACGCACCGCCAGGTCATCGGGCTCGGCCCCGGCGTGGCTGAGCTGGAGCAGCAGACACTCCTGCACGGTGAAGCAGCCCACACCCGAGGGGTGGAACTCCTGCAGGATCTCCACCGCCGCCAGCAGGTCCTCCACCGAGACGCCCAGGTCCGCCGCCAGGGCGACCGGGGTGGCCTCCAGGGAGGTCTGGTCGGGGTCCATGCGCAGGAAACCCTTGGGGTCCAGGCGGTCGATGAGGCGCTCGATCAAGGGGGCCCGGGGATCCCCGTGCTCCAGGGTCTCGTAGAGCTGGCCCAGGAGGTGGTCCTGCAGGGACTCGACGGCACTGAGGCGGTCCTCCCAGGACAGCCGGTCCTCATCGGCAAGGTTGCTTGTGCGGGGCAGATCCTGATCCCAGCTGTTCTCCGCCCCCATGTCCGTCTCCTGGACCTGGGCCACGCCCTCCTCAGTGAACTTCTCCAGGTCCCCCTCGGGGTTCATCTCCACGGGCCCGTCCGGTCCGGCGCTGGCTTCACTGGGGTCGTCCTGGCCCTCGGGCAGGTCCGAGGCGTCCTGGGCCACGTCCGGGGCCTCTTCGCCCAGGTCCGAGTCCCGGCCCTCCTCGATGGCCTCCAGGGTGGGGGTATCGCTGTCCTCGGCCAGCTCCAGGAGGGGATTCTCCTCCAGCTCCCGCTCGATGGTCTGGGACAGCTCCTGCAGGTTCATCTGCCAGAGCTTGAGCTTGAGCTGCATCGCCGGGGTCAGGGCCAGGGTCTGGCTCTGGGCCAGGCGCTGCGAGAGGAAGGGTCCGTTGGCCATCAATCCAGCCTGAACCGATCGCCCAGGTACACCCGGCGAATGTCAGGGTCCTCCGCAATCTCGCTTGGCAAGCCGTGCTTCATGATCATCCCGTCCGCCAAGATATAGGCGCGGTCGGCGATCTGCAAGGTCTCACGCACGTTGTGGTCTGTGATGAGCACCCCGATCCCCCTGGCCTTCAGATCGGCAATCAGCCCCTGGATCTCCAGCACAGATTTGGGGTCCACACCGGCAAAGGGCTCGTCCAGCAGCATGATGCGCGGCTCCGTCACCAGGGCCCGGGCCAGCTCACAGCGCCGGCGCTCACCACCGGACAGGCTCATGCCCAGGGTGTCCCGGACCTTGCCCAGGTGGAAGTCTCCCAGCAGGCGCTCGCAGCGGGCCACCTGCTCCTCCCGGGGGATGGGCTGTAGCTCCCCCAGGGCCATGAGGTTCTCCCAGACCGTGAGCCCCCGGAAGACGCTGGACTCCTGGGCCAGGTAGCCGATTCCCAGGCGCGCCCGGCGGTGCATGGGCAGGGCCGTCACATCCTGTCCCAGCCAGCGGATGGTGCCCCGATCCGGCGCCTCCACCCCGACCACCATGTAGAAGGTCGTGGTCTTGCCGGCCCCGTTGGGACCCAGCAGGCCGACCACCTCCCCCGTGCCCACACAGAGGCTCACGTCCCGGACGACGGTCCGGTCCCCGTAGCGCTTCTGGAGGCTCACGGCCTCGAGACAGGGGGTGGTTTCGGTCATGCGTCTATCAGACCACACATGGCACAGATCATGCACCTCACCGGAGCATACGCCCCGGCGTGAAGGGGGCCTTGGCGGCATCCAGGGCTGTTTCCAGACCGGAGAGCGTGGCCAGGGCCTTCTCCAAGCCGGTCTCCAGGTCCTTGAGGCCCGCCTCCGCCCAGGCCAGGTTCTGGCGCTGGGTGGCGGTGGGCAGCTGGGTGGTGCCCCAGATGCTGCCCGTCACTTCCCCGAGGCGACCCAGGAGACCGGGGGCCGTGGGCTCCTGGCGGGCGGCTACGGTGGCATCACCATCGAGGGCCTCCCGCAGGTCCTTCAGGGTGCCGTCCAGGGTCCGGGCGTCCTTGAGGAGGGCGGGGTCTGCCGCCGGTGTTTCCAGCAGGGCCTTGCGCACATGGTCAAGGCGGTTGCGAGCGTCCGTGACGCGCTCCGAGGTCCCCAGTGTCCGGCGCAGGGCCTCCCCCGCCTGGTCGCAGAAGGTGCTGAAGGCCTGCCACTGCTCAGGGCTAAGGCGGTCTGCATCCAGGGGCTTCACGTCAAAGGACACGGGTCCGGCGACGGGCTTGAGTTCCCCGTCCACCAGGAACGCGAGGCTCGCCTGATAGTGGCCGGGGACGGCCAGGGCGCCCTTGGCACCGTAGTCCCAGGGATCCCGCTCGCCGGGGACCTTGAGGCGCACGGGATGGGGGTCCTGCAGGCGCAGGTCCCAGGCCGTTCGGTGCAGGCCTTCGGCAGCCTTGACGGTGAGGCGGCGCACCGGGCGACCAGCGGCGTCGGCGATGGTGAGCACGGCCGCCGGGGCCTGCTCCCGGTCCTCGGCCCGGAGGGCGTCCCAGCTCGGCACGCTCACGTCCTGACCCGCCTTGCGGGCCTCCTTCTCCTGGGCCTTGCGGGCCTCCTTCCGGCTCTTGGGGGCAGCCTTCACCACGTAGGTGAACACAGCGCCGAAGGGGGGGTTGGGGCTGAGGAACAGGCCATCTCCCTGGAAGGACTTGCCGGGGCCACCCAGGGGCACGGCGGGGATGTAGGCCAGGGCTGGCCGCAGGCCGAAGAGGTGGGCGTCCTTGTTGAGCAGCTCCGCCCGGGCCTCCCGCAGGGCCGTCAGGTCATCCAGCACGAAGAACCCACGACCAAAGGAGGCCGCCACCAGGTCGCCTTCCCGGGTCTGGATGGCCAGGTCCCGGATGGGGATGGGGGGCAGGTCCGTGAAGCGGGACCAGGTGGCCCCGGCGTCCAGGCTGAAGAACAGGCCGAACTCGGTGCCGCAGTAGAGCAGGCCTTCCCGGGCCGGATCTTCCCGCACGGTGAGAACGCTGCCCCGCTCCGGCAGGCCCGCCCCAATGGCAGTCCAGGTGCGACCCCGGTCCCCGGAGCGCAGGAGGTAGGGCTTGAAGTCCCCCTCCTTGTGGTTGTCGAAGGCAGCGAACAGGGTGCCCGCCTGGTGGGGGCTGGCGGCGAGGCTGGATACGTAGGAGCGGTCCGGCACCCCGGGGAAGGTCTCCACCTTGCGCCAGGCCTCGCCGCCGTCCTCGCTGACCTGAACCAGGCCATCGTCCGTGCCCACATAGAGCAGGCCCTCGACCTTGGGGCTCTCGGAGAGGGCCACAATGTTACCGAAGAAGCTTGTAGAAGTATTTCTTGCAACTGCATCAACAGACTGGACCTGGCCCATCAACTTGAGCGACCCACGTGCAATCTTGCGGGTCAGGTCTGGGCTCACGGCCTGCCAGGAGTCCCCCCGGTCATCGGTGCGGAAGAGCTTCTGGGCGGCGAAGTAGAGGCGCTTGGGGGCGTGGGGGCTGAGCAGCAGGGGGGCGTCCCAGTTCCACTTGAAGGCGGCCTCACCGGGGGCTGGCTGGGGTACCAGGTCCACCCGCTCGCCGGTCTTCCGGTCGAAGCGCACCAGACCGCCGTACTGGCTCTCGGAGTAGACGGTGTTGGGGTCCGTGGGGTCCACCTGGGTGTAGAACCCGTCCCCGCCCTGGGTGACGAACCAGTCCGCCGCCAGGGAACCGTGTAGGTTGCGGGTGCGGGAGGGGCCACCCAGGGTGTAGTTGTCCTGGGTGCCGCCGTAGATGGTGTAGAAGGGCTTGGCCTCATCCACGGCCACCCGGTAGAACTGGATCACCGGCAGGTTGGCCTTGAAGTCCCAGGTGGCGCCCCGGTCCCGGCTCTCGTAGACGCCGCCGTCGCAGCCGGCCACCAGGTGCTGGGTGTTGCTGGGGTCCACCCAGAGGGCGTGGTTGTCCACGTGCTTGGACTTCTCGCCCACCCGCTTCCAGGTGCGGCCGCCATCCTCGGTGACCTGCATCCAGGTGTCCATGGAGTAGACCCGCCGGGGGTCCTTGGGGTCGCAGATCAGCTCCTGGTAGTACTGGGCAGCACCCGAGACCTGCTCGTTGCGGCGCTCCCAGTTATGGCCGCCATCGGTGCTGGCGAAGAAGCCGCCGGTCTTGCCGGTAGCCTCGATGGTGGCGTAGACGGTACTGGGCGCTCCGGGGGGCACCGCCAGGCCGATGCGGCCCATGTCCTCCTTGGGCAGGCCCTCCTTCAGGCGGGTCCAGGTGCGGCCCCCGTCCAGGCTCTTGTGGATGCCGGACCCGGGCCCGCCATCCACCATGCCCCAGACGTGGCGGCGCCGCTGGTAGGTGGCGGCGTAGAGCACCTCAGGGTTACCGGGCTCGAGCACCACGTCCGTCACCCCGGTGTGGGCGTCCACGGTCAGGACGGCCTTCCAGGTCCGGCCGCCGTCGGTGGTCTTGTAGAGGCCACGGTCACCGCCCTCCTTCCAGAGGGGGCCCTGGGCCGCCACATAGACCACGGCGCTGTCCCGGGGATCCACCAGGATCTTGGCGATGTGTTCGCTGGCCCCCAGGCCCAGGTTCTCCCAGGTCTTGCCGGCGTCCAGGCTGCGGTAGATCCCGTCTCCGTAGCCCACGGAGCGCTGGGAGTTGTTCTCCCCGCTGCCCACCCAGACGATGTTGGAGTCCCGGGGATCCACGGTCACACAGCCGATGGAGTAGGAGCCCTGCTTGTCGAAGATGGGGTTCCAGGTGGTGCCACCGTTCACGGTCTTCCAGAGGCCCCCGCAGGCCACGCCCACGTACCAGGTGTCGTGCTTGCGCGGGTCCACGGCGATGTCCCCCACCCGGCCCGAGGTAACGGCGGGCCCCAGGGCGCGGAACGGCAGGGCGGCCAGGGGCGAGGCCTTGGCGGCGCTTGCCTCCGGGGCCTTGGCAGTGCCCGCCTCCGGGGCCTTGGCAGCGCTAACCGCCTGGGCCTTGGCAAAGCCCGCCGGCCAGAGGGCCAGGGTCAGGGCCAGGACAGAGAGGGTACGGAACGTGGACATGGAAGCTCCAGTGGGGGACAGGCCCTCCATGGTGCCTCATCTCAATTGGTAGTCAAAGGACATCGGGCCACCGACAAGAGAATTAAGGATCACCGCCAAGACGCCAAGACGCCAAGAAAGACAACCGACAATGACTGGTGTCTTTAGTTCGCATGGTGAAGCCTAGTCGGTGCCGACTGGCCGACCTGTGCGGTAGCCAGAAATCTGTGAAATCTGTGGATCGCAGGTTTTGCCTTTAGGCGACGGAACCAACCCACCCTCACCAGCCGGGGCCCGCCCCCTTGCCACGGACGCGGCCTTGCCACTTCACGGACTGGGGGCCGGGTTCCAGCTCCAGGGCCTCGCCCTGCCCTTCGCCCAGGCGGCCCCGCAGGCTCACGGCGCCCTGGGCCTGCACCAGCTTCACCGAGCGGTCAGGGCCCACGGTGATGGTCACCGTGTCCGCCGCCAGTCGCCAGCCCTGGCCCTGGCACTCCACGCCGCCGCTGAGGACGATGCGGGAGCCCTCGCTCTGGCCCCGCTCAGCCCGCAGGCTGAGGTCGCCATCCGCCGCCGCCAGAGTGCCGCTGAGGCCCTCGGGGAAGGTCACCACATCGCCCCGGCGCAGAAGCCGCGGACCCGAGAGGCGCTCCCGCAGGCGGGACCAAGTGGCCGGACGGCCCGTGAGGGTCCAGAGGGCGTCCTCCCAAACCAGGTGGGCCCCCCGCAGGGTGCCCCCGCTGAATAGGTTCACCTGCACCGGGCCCTCGATGGTCCAGGAGCGGGGTCCCCCGAAGCCGGCGCCGCCGGTAAAAGTGCCATCCTCCCCACGGCCCAGCACGGGGGACTGCAGGGTCCAGCGCCGGGTGGAGCGCTCCACCTGGATGCGGGGCGAGGAGAGCATCCGCCGGCCCCAACTCAGGAGGGCCTGGCCCTCTGCCACGGCATGCCCCACGGCGAGGTCTGCTGGCAGGTCCTGCCCCTGCCCTTCCCGGATATAGACCCGGGGTGCCTTGAGGGTCAGCAGCTGACCGTCCGCCGGCTGCTCCCAGACGACGCTGCCTTCGAGGCGCAGGCCCGCGGGGGTCCAGCGGGCCCCCTCCGTGGCCAGGCGCTCTTCCCCGATGGGTAGGGCCCGGCGGGCCTTGAAGCCCCGCAGCTCGACCTGCTGGAAGGCAGCTCCGGGGGCCGGCCGCGGTGCGGTGCCCCCCTGGGCCTCGCCCCGCCAGCCGTCCGTGCGCTCAAAGGCCAGGGGCCCGGGCCAGGTGACCATGCCGGGGCTCAGGTCGGCCACCGAAGCCCGCAGGGAGCCCTCGGTAAGCCGGGCCTTCACGCCCTCCAAGCGTCCCGTCTGGAAGCCCGGAGCGGCCCACAGGCGGTCGGCATCCATGGCCAGGAGGGTGGCTGCATCTTCGGCAGGGGCCTGCCAGCGCACGGGGCCCTGCTCCACCCGCAGGCGGCCATCAGCCTCCCGCTTCCAGCCGGCGGGCAGGTGCCAGGTGCCACGACCGCTGCCGTCCAAGGCATCCCAACGCAGGGGCGCGAGGCCCTCCCACTCGGCGCCGGTCCAGCGGATGGCCGGGGCGTCGCCGTCGATCCGGCCCCGGCCCAGAGAAGCGCCGCTACCGGGCTGGACCACCGCCAGGTCCATGGGTCCGTTGAGGGTCCACACGCCGGCCTGCCGGCGGGCCCGGGGGGACAGTAGCCGCCAGCGCCCGGCGGCCTCGTCCAGCCGGCCCTCCACTTGCTCCAGGCGGAGGTCTTCTTCTGTGCCTTCGATGGTCTTGTAGGACAGCACCATGCGGTTGGGGCCCAGCTGCTCGGTGAGGGTACCCATGCTGCCCCGGATGCCTTCCCCGAAGAGTGGATCGCCGCCGCTGGTGCGGCCCGGCATGCCTTCGTTGCCCCGGGCCACAAACCGAAAAGTGAGACCCAGGATGCCAGCCACCAGGGCCCAGCCCAGCCAGCGCCAGAGGGGATGGCGGGCCGACGGCAGGCCGGCAAGGGCGGCGGAGGGCTTCATGGGCGCTCCTCGCCCAGGGGTTCCTCCACCAGCCAGCCCCGGCCCCAGCGGGCGGAGTCCTGGGGCACCACGGCCAGGGCCAGGGTCGCCCCCAGCTCGGGCGGCGCCGGGCGGTCGTCCTTGCGGAACCAGGTGATGCTTTCTGGATGCCCCCCGAGGGTCAGGCGCCAGTGGTCGTCACCAAAAGACTTCAGGGCGGTGAGGCGGCCCGCCACTCGGGCCAGCGGCGTCGGGAAGCCCTGGCCATAGGGCTCCAAACGAGCCATATCGCCGGGTGCCGGCATGTCGCCGGGGGCGCCATCGATGAGCAGCGGTGCCACCCTGCGGCCAGCGGCCTGGTCGGCAGCGCCCTTGCACAGCGTCTGCTGCACAAAGCGGAAGCGGTTGGCCTCGAAGCTGATGCCGGCCGCGGCCCGGTGGCCGCCCCCCCCCAGCAGGTAGGGCTGGGCCAGGTCCAGCATGGGGCCCAGGTCATAGCCTTCGGGGGCCCGCAGGCTGCCGTGGGCCGCTCCATCGAGGAGGGTGCAGACGCCCGCAGGCCGGCCGCTGGCGCGCATGCGCTGGCCTGCCAGGATGCCCAGGACTCCCTTGGGGGCCGCCGGGTGGAGCACCAGATCAAAGGCATCCTCGCTCACCGCCGGGAGCTTCTGAGCCAGGTCCGCCTGAGCCAGCCGACGGTCGGCGTTGGCCGCTTCCACGCGGGCCGCCAGGGCCTCGGCCTCGCCCGCATCCCGGGTGAGCAGCAGACGGACGGCATCCTCGGCACCACCCATGCGGCCCACGGCGTTGAGGCGGGGGGCCAGGCCGAAGGCGATGTCCTGCGCCCCGAGGGGGCCTTCCTTCTTCGCCGCCCGCAGCAGCGCCGCCAAGCCGAAGCCGTTCTGCCCGGCCAGGCCACTCAGGCCCCGACGCACCAGCAGGGCATTCTCGCCAGTCAGGGGGGCCATGTCGGCCACGGTGCCCAGGGCCACCAGCTTCAGCAGGCCATCCAGGAAGCGGCCGTCCTCGCCGCTGGGGCGGGGCACCGCGCCCAGGAGGGCCTGGGCCAGCTTGAAGGCCACGCCAACACCCGCCAGACCCGGGTTCTCGTAGCCGTCCAGGAGGGGGTGCACCACCGCACAGGCCGGGGGCAGCTCTGCACCCAGGGCGTGGTGGTCCGTGATCACCCAGTCCATGCCCAGCTCCGTGCTGGCCTGCACCTCCGCCACGCTGCGCACGCCGCAGTCCACGGAGATGAGCAGGCCGGGGTTGCGGGTGGCCTTCAGCTCCTGGATGCAGTCCAGGTGCAGGCCGTAGCCATCGGAGAAGCGGTTGGGAATGAACCAGGTGGCCTTGGCCCCCAGCCGCTCCAGGACCCGGGTGAGCAGGGCCACGGAAGTGATGCCATCCACGTCGTAGTCGCCATAGACCACAATGGCTTCCTGCCCCTCGATGGCCCGGCGGATGCGCGCCACGGCGGCGTCCACACCGGACAGCAGGTGCGGATCCGTGGTGCGGTCCCAGCTGGGATCCAGCCGCCAGGCCAGGTCCTCCGGCCGGTCCACGCCCCGCAGCCAGGCCATGCGGGCCAGGGCCAGCGGGAGGTCCCAGGCCGCAGCCAGGTTCAGCCAGGGCGCGGAGCCCGCCGGAGAGTCCCGGCGGATGCGCCAAGCCTTCGCGTCCACCTCAGCCCACGCTGCCCATGCGGGCGAACTTCTGGTAGCGCTGCTCGACCAGCTCCTCCGCCGACAGCTCCGAGAGCTCCGAGAAGGCCTCGATGATGGCCTCCTTCAGGGCGACAGCCGCTGCATCGTAGTCCGAGTGGGCGCCCCCCAGGGGCTCCTTCACGATGCCGTCGATGATGCCCAGGTTGAGCAGGTGGGGGGCCGTGAGCTTGAGGGCCGCCGCAGCCTTGGGAGCCTGGCTGGCGTCCTTCCACAGGATGGAGGCACAGCCCTCGGGGGAGATCACGGAGTAGATGGCGTTCTCCATCATGAGCACCCGGTCGGCCACACCCAGGGCCAGGGCCCCGCCGCTGCCGCCTTCGCCCAGGACCACGGCCACCACGGGCACCTCGAGCTTGGCCATCTCCAGGAGGTTCCGGGCAATGGCTTCGGCCTGGCCGCGCTCCTCGGCGTCCACACCGGGGTAGGCCCCGGGGGTGTCGATGAGGCAGAGGATGGGCCGCTGGAACTTCTCCGCCAGCTTCATGAGGCGCAGGGCCTTGCGGTAGCCCTCGGGCTTGGGCATGCCGAAGTTGCGCAGGATCTTCATCTTGGTGTCCCGGCCCTTCTGCTGGCCGATGACCATGACGGGATTGCCTTCGATCCAGCCCATGCCGGCCACGATGGCGGCGTCGTCGCCGAAGCGGCGGTCGCCGTGCAGCTCATCGAAGCGCTCGCAGATGCGCTCCAGGTAGTCGAGGGTGTAGGGCCGCTTGGGGTGCCGGGCCAGCTGCGCCCGCTGCCAGTCCGTGAGGTTGGAGAAGAGCTCCGCCTTGAGCTTGTCGAGCTTCTTCTGGAGCTTTTCCCGCTCCTTGTTCTGGGAGGGATCCATCTCCATGGCGCGGATCTGGGCATCCAGTTCGAGCACCGGCTTTTCCAGCTGGGCGAGGTCCATGGCCTGTTCGGGAGATGCGTCTTTCATGTGACCTCGGGTCAAGGGTAGGAACGGTCAAGTGTAGCCGAAGCCCCGGCCCGGCCCCAGAATGCAGTCCAGACCTCGAGGCACCATGCTCCCCAGCCCCACCTTCCCGCCCTTTCCCCTCCTCGGCCTCAGCGGCGGCATCGCTGCGGGGAAGAGCCATGTGGCGCGGCTGTTGGTGGACCTGGGCTGGGTTCTCATCGACGCCGACACCCTGGCCCGGGAGGTCGTGGCCGCCGGAAGCCCGGGGCTGACCGAGGTGGTGGCCCTGTTTGGACCGGACTGCCTGCGCCCGGACGGCACCCTGGACCGGCCCTGGGTGGCGGCCCGGGTCTTCTCCAACCCCGAGGACCGCGCCCGCCTGAACGCCATCGTGCATCCCCGCATCGAGGTCCTGCGGGA
>CAITBU010000006.1 GCA_903890595.1 uncultured Holophagaceae bacterium
CTGCGCCCCTGCACACCCACCGCCTGCATGTCCCTGCTGGCCCACCATGGCCTGGCCCTGAAGGGCCTCCGGGCCGTGGTGCTGGGGCGCAGTGAGATCGTGGGCAAGCCCATGGCCCTCATGCTCTTGGAGCAGCACGCCACCGTCACCATCGCCCACAGCCGAACCAAGGACCTGCCGGCAATGTGCCGGGAGGCAGACCTGCTGGTGGCGGCCGTGGGGCGTCCCGGCCTGGTGGAGGGGTCCTGGATTCGGCCCGGCGCTGTGGTGCTGGACGTGGGCATCAACCGGGTGCAGGACCTCGACTTGGGGGCCAGGATCTTTGCCGCCGAGCCCACCAAGCTGGCCAACCTTCAGGCCAAGGGCGCGGTCCTCTGTGGGGACGTGCGGTTCGGCGAGGCCATGCAGGTGGCCTCGGCGGTGACCCCGGTGCCCGGGGGTGTGGGCCCCCTCACCATCGCCGGTCTCCTCACCAACACCCTGTGGGCGGCGGAGCAGGCCGAGGCCTGACCGTCCCGCTGGGGTCGGCCTCGATCAGAAGCAGAGGCCGCCGTCGACGTTGATGACCTGGCCGCTCATGTAGCTGGAACCGTTGGAGCAGAGGAAGGCGACCACGCTGGCGACCTCTTCGGGTTCCCCCTCCCGCTGGAGGATGGTGGGGGCCAGGAGGCTGCGCTTGGCCTCCGCCGAGACGTCCGCCGTCAGCTCCGTGTGGATGAAGCCCGGGTTCACCGCATTCACCAGCACCCCGAAGGGAGCCATCTCCCGGGCCAGGCTGCGGGTGAGGGAGATCACGGCCCCCTTGCTGGCACCGTAGTTGGTCTGTCCCGCCATGCCGATGGTGGCCGTGGGGCTGACGATGTTGACGACCCGCCCCCAGCGGCGGGTCATCATGCCCCGCACGAAGGCCTTGGTGGCATAGACCGTCCCCATCAGGTTGACGTTCATCACCTCATCCCACTTGGCATCGCCCATCAGGATAAAGGGTCCGTCCTGGCGGGTGCCGGCGTTGTTGACCAGGATGTCCACCGGCCCCAGCTCGGCCTTCACACGGTCGGCGGCGGCCTCGACCTGGGCCTTCTCCCGGACATCCGCCAGAACGGCCACCGCCCGGCGGCCCAGGCCACGGATCTCAGCGGCCACGGCCTCGGCCAGGTCCAGGTTGGTGCGGGCATGGACGGCCACGTCGGCGCCCCAGTGGGCGAGCTCCAAGGCAACCGCCCGGCCGATGCCTCGGGAGGAGCCGGTCACGAAGGCGACCCGGCCGTGCAAGGATAAGGATTCAAAGGGCATGGCGGAGCTCACGTGGGAGTGATCAGAATGCCTGACAGGAGTACCCATGTCCAAGGATGATCTGGTCAGTCCCGACGCGCTGGAAGCCTTCATCGAGCTGCATCCCGAGTGGGTGGCCCAGGGGGATGCCCACGGCCTGACCCTGCGGCGCCGCTATGTGTTCTCCGCCTACCCCCGGGGCATGGGCTTCGTGATGGCGGCGGCGGAACACGCCGAGCGCGTGGATCACCACCCGGACCTCAC
>CAITBU010000007.1 GCA_903890595.1 uncultured Holophagaceae bacterium
GCCGCCATCGGTCCCTACACCCAGGCCCAGATCTCCGGCAACCACCTCTTTACCGCCGGCCAGATCCCCCTGGTGCCCGAGACCATGGAGATGGTCACCGGCAGCATCGAGGCCCAGACGGAGCAGGTCCTCAAGAACCTCACAGCGGTGCTCGTCGCCGCCAGCACCAGCTGGGACCGGGTGGTGAAGACCACCGTCTTCCTCACGGACCTGGGCGACTTCGCCGCCTTCAATGCCGTCTACGCCCGCGTCCTGGGCGACGCCAAGCCCGCCCGCAGCACCGTTCAGGTGGCGGCCCTGCCGCGTGGCGCCAACGTCGAGATCGAGCTCATCGCGGAGGTCTAGACCTCCGCCTCTCCATTGGCCGCTGGGCGCTCGGCTTTGCCTCGACGCACGCGGCCCTGGCAGCCCACGAACGCACACGGCATCGCCGTGTGCTCCCACTCGCCTTCGGCTCGCGGAGTGGGGCCCCCTGTCGAGATCGAGCTCATCGCTGAAGTCTAGCCTCGCTCAGTTGCTCCGCAGGCGCTTGCGGTACATCTGGGCGATGTCGGCGGGCAGGGGGAAGATGGACGCCTGCGTAACAGCTGTCTGGCCCTCCTGCGAGAACACGAAGGTCAGGAACTCGTAGAGGGGCGTCGGCACGGGCGTTCCGGGCGCCCGGTTGAGGTAGAAGTAGTAGGTCCGAGCCAGGGGATAGCGACCGGAGACGACGTTCTCCTGGTTGGGTGGCACCGCGTCCTTGGTCTGCAGCGGCGCCACTGCCAGCACCTTGTTGTGGGTGAGCCAGTTGGAGAGCGTGGCGATGCCGATGCCAGCGGCGTCCGTCATCACGCCCTCAGCGATACCGGGCCAGTCCAGGGTGTCTCGCACCGAGGGGGAGAACGTCCCCTTGAGCAGCAGCAGGTCCCGGATGGTGCCCCGAGCGGCGGTACCCTCGGCGCGCATGTAGGGATGGATGGGGCGGGCGGCGTAGTCACCCCGCACCCCCAGGTCACCCCAGGTCTCCACCGGCTGGCCCTTGCGGAACCCGGCGTTGTGGGTGGTGGAGTACACCGCATCCAGCTGATCCATGCCGATGTCGCGGATGGGGTTGCCCTTGTTCACGAACACGATGAACGCATCGAAGCAGACCACCAGCTTGGTGGGGGGATAGCCGAACTTCTTTTCGAAGGCTTGGTGCTCGGCTGGCGAGAGCTCCCGGGGCAGGTGGATCATTTCGACCACGCCATCCATCAGGGCCTTCACGGAGATGGTCGACAGGGTCTGGGTCACCTTGAACCGCGCCTTGGGCTGGACCGCCAGGAAGCCGAGCTTCCACTCCTCCCACACATCGGTCAGGGAGTCGGAGCCGACGCACTCGATGGTGGCGTCGAGGGACTTTGTGGACGAATAGGGCGGCAGGTTGGGGTCCACCTTGGGTGCGTACTGGACCACCCCCTGCCCAAGGAGCAGGGTGCTGGTGATGGCGGCAAACAGGAAAGCGCGCATGGAGGCTCCTCGGGGGGAGGGAAGGGATCCTAGCGGGGCAGAGCTCCGGGGGATGGTGAAAGGTAAGGTGATTCTAGTAGGATCCGGGCAATATAATCCTAATTGACCTCAGGGGCACCAGAGAGTCCCGGGGCCGAAACCTTCACTCGGGGTGGCGGAATGGACCTTCGGCAGATGCCAGGATGCTCAGCCCTCTTCGGTTTCGCCGATGTCTTCTTCCACGGCTTCCCAGCGGTTTCGGGCCTGCAGCAGCGGGTCCTCCAGCTGGGCCAAAAATCTAGACATGCGCGGTCCCCAAGGGGAATCTCCCACCCGGCCCCCGGCGAGATGGGGCAGCAGGTCCGCCGGCGCTTCCTCCAGACAGAGTTGGGTGAGGATCAGGCTCTGCCGGTAGCTCTCTCCCACGGGCGTCAGGTTGGCCGCCAGGGTCTCCAGTACCTCCGCCAAGGGCGCGCCCGCAGGCAGGGCGGCGGCCTCCGCCTCGAGCACCTCCACGGTCTTCAGGCGGGCCGTGAGGAGCTTCAGGTGCAGCCGCTCCAGGTCCCGGCGCACAGCCCCAGAGGCCAGGGCGTAGGCCGCATCCTCCAGGTGGGGATGGAGCTTCCTGAAGAGTATGGAAAGGGCCGCTTCTGCGGGGGCCATCGGAATTTCCGGATTCATGGGTACCAGCCTCGTGCATCCCGTTGGACGAATGGGATTGCATACCCCAGCATGGGGCCAGGGAGCCAGTCATGACAGCCTCGGATCTGCTCGACGCCGTAACCCTCCACAACCTGGTGGAACTGGACGACGGCGGCTGCGGCCTGCTGGCGGAGATGATCGACATCTTTCGGGATGACACCCCCCACCGCATCCAGGACATCCTGGCCGCCAGCGCCGCTGGGGATGCCGAGTCTCTGTCCCGGGCGGCCCATGCCCTGAAGGGCGGCGCCGGTGCCCTGGGCGCCCGGGCCCTGCGGTTCCTGGCGGCGGACCTGGAGGCCCTGGGCCTCAGCGCAGTCCCCGCCGCCGACCTGCCCGCCCGCCTGGAGACCTGCTTCCAGGAGTCCCTCGCCGCCCTGGAGGCCTACCTCGCAACCATCAAGGGGGCCTGAAGTCCTCAAGGAGCCCCGAAGGGTTTCACGCCGGGGGTGCCTTTGGGTGGGGGCTGGTCGCTGATCTGGATGCGGCCGTTGGCGTCGGTCCACTGGTAGATGCGGTTGGCGGCCTGCTCCTGCGGGGTGGGCTCCGGCACGGTGCGCTGCTCGTCCACCTTGAAGCCGCCCCGTCCCTTCTGGAGGGCCACCATGCTGCCCGCCAGCTTGGGATCTGGCTGCACGGCCCGGCGCCGGTAGAGGTCGAGGACCCGGGGCACGTAGGCCCGGGTCTCCCGGAAAGGCGGGATGCCCTTGTAGCGATTCACCGCACCCTCGCCGGCGTTGTAGGCGGCCACCACCTTGGTCAGGTCGCCCTCGTAGTAGCTGTGGAGCCACTTCAGGTACTTCACGCCGCCCGTGATGTTCTGCCGGGGATCGAAGGGGTCCAGGACGCCGAAGCGCGCAGCAGTGGAAGGCATGAGCTGCATGAGGCCCAGGGCTCCAGCGCGGGAGCGGGCCCGGTAGTTGAAGGCGCTCTCCGCTTGGATCACCGCCCGGGCCAGGTGGGTGTCCACGCCCTCTGCCTGGGTGATCTCGTCCACCATCGCAATGAGCTCAGGGCTCTTCAGGGCGCGGGCCATCTCGGTGACCGTCACCGCCAGCCGCACCTTGCCCACGCCCACGCTCTTGAGGGTCAGGCCCTGCCCCTTCATGTAGCTGGGCGGGAGGTTGTTGATGACGAGGCCGCCCTGCTTGTCGTAGTAGGTGTAGAGGTAGGTGGTGCCTGGCTTCACGGCAGACCTCGGCGACCCGGCCGAGAGGGCCAGGGCAGCGAGGGCAAGGGTCAGGGCTGGGCGAAACATGGAAGGACCATGATACGCCGACGAAGGCCGAGGGCTCCATCGAGCGGCGTGCGTGGCATAAGCTCCTCGTCGGGTCCCGGCTTCGTGGAGGACATTAAGTCCTCCACTTCGCCAGCCGACGGTCGCTTACATGTTCCTTCTGTACTGCCCGCCCACTTCGTAGAGGGCCTGGCTGATCTGGCCGAGGCTGCAGACCTTGGCGGCGTCCAGCAGCTCCTCAAAGAGGTTGCCGCCGCCCTGCGCCACGTCCTTGAGGCGCGCCAGGGCGGCCGGGGAGCGGTGGGCATTGCGGGCGTGGAAGGCGGCCAGGTTGTCGATCTGCTGCTGCTTCTCCGCCTCGGTGCTGCGGATCAGCTCGGGCTTCCCAGCGGGCGGGGGATCAGGGTTCAGGAAGGTGTTCACGCCCACGATGGGCAGCTCCCCGCTGTGCTTGAGGTGCTCGTAGTGCATGGACTCTTCCTGGATCTTGCCGCGCTGGTACATGGTCTCCATGGCGCCCAGCACGCCGCCCCGGTCAGCGATGCGGCGGAACTCGGCCAGCACGGCCTCTTCCACCAGCTCTGTCATCTGCTCGATGAGGTAGGCACCCTGTAGCGGGTTCTCGTTCTTGGCCCCGCCCAGCTCCCGGTTGATGATGAGCTGGATGGCGATGGCCCGGCGGACGCTGGCCTCGGTGGGGGTGGTGATGGCCTCGTCGTAGGCGTTGGTGTGCAGGCTGTTGCAGTTGTCGTAGATGGCATAGAGAGCCTGGAGCGTGGTGCGGATGTCGTTGAAGTCGATCTCCTGGGCGTGCAGGGAGCGGCCCGAGGTCTGGATGTGGTACTTGAGCTTCTGGCTGCGGTCATTGGCGCCGTAGCGCTCCTTCATGGCCACGGCCCAGATGCGCCGCGCCACCCGGCCGATGACGCTGTACTCGGCGTCGAGGCCGTTGCTGAAGAAGAAGGACAGGTTCGGCGCAAAGTCGTCGATGTGCATGCCCCGGGAGAGGTAGTACTCCACGAAGGTGAACCCGTTGGCCAGGGTGAAAGCCAGCTGGCTGATGGGGTTCGCCCCGGCCTCGGCGATGTGGTAGCCGCTGATGCTCACGGAATAGAAGTTGCGGACCTTCTCCTGGATGAAGGTCTGCTGGATGTCGCCCATGACCTTGAGGCTGAACTCGGCGCTGAAGATGCAGGTGTTCTGGGCCTGGTCTTCCTTGAGGATGTCGGCCTGCACGGTGCCGCGCACGGTCTGCAGGGCCTCGGTGCGCACCTTGGCATAGACGTCCGGAGGCAGCACTTCGGCGGCGGAGGCGCCCAGCAGGGCGAGACCCAGGCCGTCGTTGCCCTCGGGCAGACCACCCTCGTAGCAGGGCCGGGGCACGCCCAGAGCGGCGCACTCGGCATCCACGCGGGCCACCGCGGCCTCCAGCTGGCCATGCTCTCGTAGCCACTGCTCGGCCTTCTGGTCCATGGCCGCATTGAGGAAGAAGGCCAGCATCGTGGGCGCAGGGCCGTTGATGGTCATGCTGACGCTGGTGGTGGGGCAGAGCAGGTCGAAGCCCGAGTAGAGCTTCTTGGCATCGTCCACGGTGCACACGGATACGCCGCTGTTGCCGATCTTGCCGAAGATGTCGGGGCGGACGTGGGGGTCTTCGCCGTAGAGGGTCACGCTGTCAAAGGCCGTGCTGAGGCGCACAGCGGGCTGGCCCTTGCTGACGAAGTGGAAGCGCTTGTTGGTGCGCTCGGGGGTGCCTTCACCGGCGAACATGCGGGTGGGGTCCTCGCCGGTGCGCTTGTACTCGAAGACGCCGCCCGTATACGGGAAGCGGCCCGGCAGGTTCTCCAGCAGCTGCCAGCGCAGCAGGTCCGACCAGCCCGTGAAGGAGGGCAGGGCCACCTTGGGGATCATGGAGCCACTCAGGGATACGGTGTAGTTGGCGGTGCGGATCTCCTTGCCCCGGACCACGTAGATGTTTTCGGGCTCGGTGTAGCAGCGCTTCACGCCAGCCCAGTCGTGGATCAGCCGGCGGCTCTCGGCGTGGAGCTCGCCCAGGTGCTCCTGGTAGCGCTGACGCAGCACCAGCAGGGCCAAGCCCTGGTCCCCTTCGCCGCGTTCGGTGAGGTGGGCCACGTCATAGAAGGTCCCGGCGGGCGGCACCTTGTCGCCCAGCACCTGCAGGCTGGTCCAGAGGGCGTGGGCCGCCTCAGCGGTATCGGCTTGGCGACCGGCCCAGGCCTTGTAGCTCTGCACGGTGTCGGCGATCTCCGCCAGGTAGCGCACCCGGGCGGGCGGGATGATGGCGGCCTGCTTGGGGGGCGTGGGTGCGGCCACCAGCTGGGTGACCCAGCCGGCACCGGTACGCTCCGACAGCAGGCGCATCAGGCTCACGAAGAGCCAGTCGGTGGCGGGGTCATTGAACTGGCTGGCGCAAGTGGCGAAGACCGGCATCTCCTCGAGGGGAACGTCAAAGGCCTTCCGTGCCCGCTGGACCTGCTTGCGCACATCCCGCAGGGCATCTTCGGCACCGCGCTTGTCGGCCTTGTTCAGCACCACCAGGTCGGCGAAATCCAGCATGTCGATCTTCTCAAGCTGGCTGGCGGCGCCATACTCCGGCGTCATCACGTACATGGAGAGATCCACCAGATCCGCAATTTCGCTATCGCTCTGGCCGATGCCGGCGGTCTCCACAATCACCAGGTCGTACCCGGCATCGCGGGCCGCGCCGATGCTGGCAGACAGGGCCTCGCTGGTGGCGCGGTGAGCGGCACCCCGGGTAGCCAGGCTGCGCATGAAGACGCGGTCCCGAAGCTCCGGGTGGTAGAGGGAGTTCATGCGGATGCGGTCGCCCAGCAGGGCGCCGCCGGTCTTGCGCTTGGTGGGATCCACGCTGAGTACAGCCACCTGCTTGTCGGGGAAGTCCACCAGGAAGCGGCGCAGCAGCTCATCGATGAGGGAGGACTTGCCGGCGCCGCCGGTCCCGGTGATGCCGAGCACGGCCTGGGCCGTACCCTTGGCGGCAGGCCGACTGCCAGCGGTCTGCTGGCCCTCGGCCAGCTCGATCTCGGTGATGCGCCGGGCCAGGGCATGGGCGGCGGGGGTGGTGCGGGGGTCCCTGTCGCAGCGCTGGACCATGTCGTCGATCATGCCCTGGAGGCCCATCTGGCGGCCGTCTTCGGGACTGTAGATGCGGGCCACGCCATAGGCCTCGAGCTCAGCGATCTCCTCGGGGGAGATCACGCCGCCGCCGCCGCCGAAGATCTGCACATGGCCGGCGCCGCGCTCGCGCAGCAGGTCCACCATGTACTTGAAGTACTCCACGTGGCCGCCCTGGTAGCTGGAGACGGCGATGCCCTGGGCATCCTCCTGGAGGGCGGTCTCCACGATGTCCTGCACGGCCCGGTTGTGGCCCAGGTGGATGACCTCGCAGCCCGTGGACTGCAGGATGCGCCGCATGATGTTGATGCTGGCGTCATGCCCATCAAAGAGGCTGGCGGCGGTGACGAAGCGCACCTTGTGGAGGGGTGCGGTTCCTTCCTGCTGGAGCGTGGCGGATGCGGGCGCAGTGGTCATGGCAAAGACCCCCTTTGGGCAGAACCTATTCTACCGACCGATGGGTCTGTTCCGAAGCAGGGTTATTCAGGACCTACCTCTCGTCAAGCAGGCTCAGCGGGAAGCGGTCCTCCATGAGGGACTGACGCTCCTTCAGGTGCTGAATCAGGGCCTTCCACTTGGGCAGGCCGCGCAGGGGCTCGAGCATGGGGCTGCGCTCATACCAGGCTGTGCAGCCAAAGCCGCGCGAGAACGCGCGGGTTGCCATCTCCATGGCACTGGCACGGTCGCCGAGCATGGCGTAGGCCTCCGCCAGGCGGATGGTGAACTCGCCATCGGGCTCGCGCATCCCGATGCGCTCCTGGTCGTACTCCCGCAGCTGCTGCCAAGCTTCATCGCGGTGTCCCTCGAGGATCAGCTCGAAGATCCGGCTCAGGCGGGTGATGTTGGGATAGCCGTTGGCCGAGGCCGTGGCCCGCTGAAACTCCTGCTTGGCGATGGTGGTGTCCCCCTGCACCAGGGCGAGGTAGCCCCGGTAGAACGGGGTCACCCCGGAGGTATTCCGCAGGTGCCCGGGCTGATCCTGGAGACTGGCGGCAAAGCGCGGGAGCTCCCCGGTGTACAGGCAGGTGATGTCCAGCGCCTGGGGTTGGAACTCCGCAAAGGCCAGGCGGTCCCGGATGTCCATGGCCTTGCGGGCCAAGGGCAGCAGACCCGCGCCCCGGGCGGCATAGGCCACACCGGTCAGGAGGGTGGGGTTGTTGGGTTGCCGCCGCCGCGCCTGCACCAGGATGTCGAGGGCCTCACGCTGGTTGCCGTTGTCGGCCTTGAGCAGAGACAGCAGGAAGGCCGCGCGCGAATGGTTGGGGACCAGGGCTAGGCCCCGCTGCAGGTGCACCTCGGTCTCTGCCTGCTCCTGCCGGAACGCCGCCGGACTGTTGAGCATCCAGCGGTAGCGGAGGTTGCCCAGCAGGACCCAGGCGGTGGCGCAGTCCGGCTCTTCCCGCACGGTGCGCTCGGCCAAAGCCAGGGCCTCTTCCAGGCGAAGGTTCTGCAGGCGCCAGGCGCCCGCACGAATCACCTGCCAGAAGGTTCCGGGGGCCTTCGGAACCAAGTTGATGGCGGTCCCCCGGATGGCCTCGGGAAAGTTCCGCAGGAAGGCCTCGAAGGCCTGCCCAGGGACGGTGGGTTCCATGGGGCGGGGCGTCCAAGCCAGCGAGCCATCTTTGCCGATCCCGCCGCCCCGGACAAAGCGGTAACCCAGGCTGAGGCTCTCACCACTGCGACGCGGCTCCAGGAGGACCACCAGCACATTGGATTGGCCGTGCAGGGAGCCGAGGCCCTCGGGCAGACGGCTCACCAGGGTCACGGCGTGGCCGCCGGCCACCTCCAGCGCATCCTGGGCCAGGGTTCCGATGGCCCGCTCCTCGTAGGGCTCCAGGCCGGTCTGGGCCAGCGGTAGGGCCTGGGTCACCAGCAGGATGCGCAGGGGGCCACGGAACCGCCCCAGGCCCCAGGCCAGGGTGACGGCACCAACCAAGAGCAGGAGGAAGGCCGCCCCAAGCACAAGGGACGTGCGTCTGGATGCTGGGAGAGGGAAGGCCATGGCCCTACAGGATAGGGTGCGGGGCCAGGGATGACATCACCTCTTCCGGGCCTGCCCTCCACTCCCGTGGAACCTCGGGTCGCCGACTGGAGTTCGCCGGCCCATAATCAAGGCGGGAGCCCCCATGATCCGTGTTGCCTTTGCCGCCCTGCTGGTTCTGCCCCTGGCCGCCCAGACCGCGGCCAAGCCTCGCCCCGTGGCTCCGGCCGCCCCTCTCGGCGCCGCGGTGTTGACCCCAGTCAAGCCGGCGCCGCCGACGGAGGACGCCACCATCCAGCGCTTCCGGAAACATGCCAAGCCTCGCCCCGTGGCCCCGGCGGCACCCCTCAGCCCCGAGGAGCGCAACACCATCCGCCGCTTCAAGGAGGCCAAGTCCAGCGTGGTGTTCCTCTCAGCCGTGAGCCCAGCCCAGGACACCAAGACCCTGGAACCCCTCAAGCTCCCGGCGGGCTCCGGCACCGGGTTCGTGTGGGACGAGTGGGGCCACATCGTCACCAACCACCACATCATCACCCTGGAGGATGGTGGCAAGCGCGTGGCCGATGTGGAGGAGGTGGAAATCACCCTGGCGGACGGCAAGACCTACAAGGGCCGGGTCATCGGCTACAGCTTCGCCTTCGACATCGCCGTGATTCAGGCCTTCGCCCCCCTGGACGCCATGCGGCCCATGCCCCTGGGCAACAGCAACAAGCTGCACGAGGGCCAGACAGTGCTGGCCATCGGCAATCCCTTCGGCCTGGACCACTCCCTTAGCCGCGGCGTGATCTCTGCCCTGCAGCGGAAGATCGACACGGGCTATGGCAACCAGATCCCCAACGCCATTCAGACGGATGCGGCGGTAAACCCCGGCAACTCCGGGGGCCCCTTGCTGGACAGCGGTGGACGCCTCATCGGCATGAACACGGCCATCGTGGCCACCCGGGGCGAAGGCTCTGTGGGCGTTGGGTTCGCCATCCCCGTGGATACCCTCAACAGGGTGGTGCCCCAGCTCATCGCCCGGGGCCGTCTGGAGCTGCCGCGCATGGGCTTCGAGACCCTCAACGCAGCAGTGGCCCTGCAAAGCTTCGGCATCCAGCGGGGCCTGGTGGTCTCCATGGTGGAACCCGATACACCCGCTGGCCGGGCGGGCCTCATTCCCCTGAAGGTCGACCCCCAGGGGACCATTCTGGGCCTGGGGGATGTGCTGGTGGCTTACCAGGGGGTTCCCATCGAGAGCAACGGCCAGCTCATGGCCATGCTGGAGCTGGAGCCCCCGGAGGAGTTGGTGGTCTTCGATGTGCTCCGGGACGGCAAGACCATCCAGGTCACCCTGAACCTGCGGAAGGGCCGAAAGCCCCTCCCCAGGGCCTGATTGGGCGGTGTTTATCCCGGTCCAGCGCCCTACTTCCGGGCAGGAACCTGGATCATGGGGGTCGCCCCGCCCATGGGCGTGATGATCAGGTTGCCCTTGGCACCGATGTCGCGCAGGGCCTGGATGCGCTGGTACTCGATGATCTGGGGCGTGAGGCTCTGGCTGACGATCTGCTGAGCCTTGGCCTGGCCTTCGGCCTCGATGCGCTTGCGCTCGGCTTCCTGCTTCTCCTTCTGGAGCACGAAGGCCATCTTCTGGGCATCCTGGTCGGCCGCGATCTTGTCGTTGATGGCCTTGGTGATCTGGTCAGGCAGCAGCACATTGCGCAGCAGCACCTGCTCCATCACGATGCCGCGCTCCTTGAAGGCAGTGGTGAGGGTCTTGGAGACGTTGTCCACAAAGCCCATGCGGTGGGTGGTGTAGAGTTCCGTGGCCGACAGACCCGCAGCAGCATCCCGCAGGGAGGTGCGGATCTGGCTGCGCAGGATCTGGCCTTCCACATCGATGCCGATCTTCTCGTAGATCTTGGCGCAGCGGTCCTGGTCCAGGTGGTAGAAGACGGTGGCATCCAGCTTCACGGTGAGGCCATCCGAGGTGATGACGGGGATGGAGTCGTCGCCCCGCTTCTGGCCCTCGTCGGCGATGCCCGACATGGTGTAGTTCCGGGTTCGGACTTCCATCTGCACCACCTGGCAGAAGGGGTTGATGAAGTGCAAGCCGGCCGGCAGCACCCGATCCCTCACGGTGCCGAAGAGCACCACGACACCGGCCTGGCCCGGGGGCACCACGACGGCCATGGAGCCCAGGAAGATGACCGTCCCCAGGCCCAGGCCCACCCACTGCAAGCCCGCCAAGCGGGTGGACAGCGGGAAGGGGACGCGGGTCTTCCAGCGCCAGGCGATGGCAGCGGCGGCGAGCAAGAGAATGGCAATCAGGACCATGGGAACCTCCGGGAGAAGTGGGCTAGTGGGCATGCGGAGCCATCGGGATCGGTGCGGGTACGGGACTGGCGGCGGGGCGGACCCCGGGGTCCAGGTACTTCAACGGCACCTTCAGCGGGCCGTCCATATTGGAGCACGCCACCTCAAGCACGGCCCCGGCCTGGGTGCCTGTGCGCCGGATGCGCAGCACCTGCTCGGCGGCTGGCGGCCCCGGCGCATCGATGACCGCATAGCCCGCGCCGACCACCCGGACCCCGGTGATACGGAAGGGCTGACCGTCTCTGGCCTTCAGCGCCAGCGCCAGGAGTGTAGTCTTGGGGTCGGTGTAGACCAGGCGGGACGGTGAGGGGATCACCGCAGCGGCGATGCGCCAGTCCAGGTAGAGGGTGAAGAGCGGCTGCTGCGGCCCGTTGGTGGCGACCTTGACCACCTCCAGCCCGGCGGTGACGCCCGGCTCCAGGCGCTCCGGGTGCAGGGCTACGCGAAGGTCTGCCGCAGTGCCCTCATGCACCAGGCCCCCTTCCAGGTGGCCAGGCAGGGTCCCCACCAGCACCAGCTTCAGGGGCTCGCCGCCCTCGCGGGTGAAGTGGAAGCGGGCCTCGGGGCGCTCGTGGGGTGCCACGTCGCCCAGGCTCTTCCGCAGGCTGTCCACCGCCACTTCGGGGCGCACCTCCAGCTCCCAGCGGAGGATGTAGCTGGGCTGGGCCGGATCATCAGTGCCCAGGCGTACGGCGCCCTTCACGGGCCCCAGCAGGCCACTGGGGTCCAGCCGCACCTTCAGGAGGCGCACCTCACCCGGGGCCAGGGGCGTCGCCAGCTGCGCCGGGTCAAGGCTCGCCCCCAAGGACAGGTCCAGGAGCCGGAACCGGAAGGGCCGGTCATGGATGCTGCGGAGCCCGAACACCGCCTCTCGGACCTCCCGCGGCCCGACGCTGCCGAGGCGCACCGGGAAGGGGGTGGTCAGCTCGATGCGAGCGGGGGGAACCGTCTCCGCCGCAGACTGGACCACCGCAGGCGGGGCCTGGGTCAAAAGGAGTGCGGGGAGAAAGGGCATGAACATATCGGAGTATCAGTGTGGGGCAGGAGTCCAGACCTCGCCCCGGGAAAAACGATTCCCGGTCAGTCCAGCCGGCGGATCCAGGCAGGGTCGTTCCGGCCCTCGGTGGTCCGGGGCGTGGTGTCCACCGTGGCCTCCGCGATGCCCACGGAGCGCAGGGCTGCGCGCAGGGATTCAACGCGGTCCTTCTGCAGCTCCGCCCGCAGGGCCTTCGCCGTCGGCATGTGGATGACATAGTGGCCGCCCGTTCCCCAGGCCTCGACCCAGCCCTCCAGCTTCTTCATGCCCGCCAGGCTGAGGTCCGAGCGCTGGGGCAAAAAGAACAGCAGGCCTTCCCGTGGTGGCGCCTGGGGCAGGGCCCGGGGTGCCGCCAGCACCGGCAGAGGCTGGTACGCCGGTGCTGCCAGGGCCAGCAGCGGGGAAGCGACCTCGGTGGTGGCCAGGTCACCCTTCATGGGGCTGTGCTCCAGGGGCGGCACCAGGCGCGCCTCCGTGCGCCCATCGCGCAGTGCCGTCACCCGCAGGCGGGCGAGGATGCCCCGGGCGCCGGGTCGGCGCACCGTCAGGCGGTCCCCCACCTGGGGCGCCGGGCCGCCCTCCAGGACATAGATGCGGTCAGCGGCCTCGTAGGGCGGCGGCCCCTGGCGCGCCACGGCAACCACAGTGAGGGACGCCTGGGCGCTGAGGGCGCTGGCCAGGCCCAGGCCAAGGAGGAGCAACGGGAGCCGCATGCCCATCCCATCGGCACCGGCCCACCCGAGCCCTTAGAAAGGCCGAATGCCCAGCGTCCCCAGGAGGTCCCCCAGGAGGTACAGCGACCCCGTCACCAGACGGGGGCCTTTCCCGGGCAGCCGCAGGAGGGCGGCGGCTTCCCGCAGGTCCAGACCCTGGGCGGGAAGGCCCCAGGCCTCCCCCAGCCGCTCGGCCGTGGCATAGCGCTCGGCGTCGCCCCGCACGAAGGTGACGGACAGGGGCTCCATCCGCTTCAGCTCACTGGCCACGCCCGCCAGGTCCTTGTCGCCCATGGCCCCAAAGAAGAGGTGCGGCCGAATCCCGCAGGCCTGGGCGTGATCGGCCAGTGCCCGAGCGCCCTCGGGGTTGTGGGCGCCGTCCATCCAGACGGTGTCGAGGCCGGGCACC
>CAITBU010000008.1 GCA_903890595.1 uncultured Holophagaceae bacterium
ACGGTGCCAGGGGTCGAGCCTCCCGAACCCCTCGTGCTTCTCGGGATGGGGCATGGCACCCCGGTGATGGCGCACCAGCAGGGCCAGGATCTCGACCTCCTCCGTCCAGAAGCCCTGGAGGCGGCTGTTGCTCACGATGTACGCGCCGTGTTTGTGATGGGCCTTTTCGGAGATCGAAAAACCGATGTCATGGAGGCGAGCCGCATGGGCCAGCCACTCACCCTCCTGGTCGCCCAGGTCAAAGGCATGGCGCAGGCTGGCGAACAGGTCTCCGGCCAATTTTTGCACCTGGAGGCTGTGCTGAGGATCCCGATCCGACCGGACCGCCAGGGCCTCGACCGTGGACCTCCGGAGATCCGCCAGGGGAGGAACATCGGCCCCATCGTGCCGCAGCACTTCCCAGATCATCCCTTCCCGTAGCCCGACGGGCAGGTTGCGAACCGGGGCGGGCCCAAGCCAGCGGAGCAGCTCCATCGTCCAGGTGGCCCCCACATGGAGGTTGTCCCCCCGCTTGGGCTCAACCCCAAGGCGATCAATCCGGCCTGAGGCACTCTCCCGCCAGAGCTTTTTCTCGAAGACCTCCAGCTGTTCCACCGTGAAGGCCGTGTCCCCGCTGGCGCCGCGGGCCAGGGACTCCAGGGTCCCCGAGGTGCCCAGGATCAGGAAGGGCTCCGGCAGGTTCTTGGGCAGCTCCTTGCCGGCCTTCTTCAGCTCCTTGCGGATGAGGCGGCGCAGGGCACGGTGGTTCTCGGGGCTGGGAGGGTTGCTGCAGGGCACCGCATCGGCAAGGCGCTGCGTGCCCCAAGGGATGGAGGTGGAAGCCTTGAGGCCCCCGCCCGCATGCCAGGTGATCTCCGTGGAGCCCCCCCCAATGTCAACCAGGACCACGGGATCATCCGGGAACGGTACGGCATGAGAGACCGCCTGGTAGATGAGCCGGGCCTCCTCCTCCCCAGAGATGACGCGGATAGGAACACCAGAAGCAGCGGCCTCGGCAATGAAGTTGCCGGCATTGAGCGCATCCCGCAGGGTGGCGGTGCCGAAAGCGACCATGGTGCCGCACCCCTGCTCCGTCAGGAGCCGCTTCATGCGCCGGAGCGCCTCCAGGCCAGCCTCGAAGGCCTCGGGCTGAATGATGCCATCCCGCCCCAGGCTTCTTCCCAGGCCAACCATGGCCTTCTCCCGGGCGAGGAGGACCTGGTTGCCGGTGTCATCAACCTCGATGAGGACCATGTGGATGGAGTTCGAACCGACATCGATGGCTGCGATCTTCACCTGGAACCTCGGGACGAAAAGGGGCGATTGGATTACGGGAGCATCCCCCCCATCGGGGCAGGTGGCAAGGCCAATTCAGGCTGAAGTCTTCAGCGAAGGTCAGGGAGCTTCTGGGTGACGGCCTTGATTCCGCTCTGGAAGACGGCCTGATCGTAGAGGCGAAGCTGGCTGCGCCCCCCACAGTGAGGGCCCCCAGTGGCTCTGGGCCTGGGCTGTCCGCCCGAGTCCAGGCGCCGGCCCTTCACACTGTCCTGAAGCTGCCAGTCCAGCATCTCCCTCACCTGATACTGGAGGATCGGATCCACCACGGGAAAGGCCAGCTCCACGCGACGGTCCAGGTTCCGGGGCATGAGATCGGCCGAAGCGAGGTAGGTCTGCTCCTGCCCCCCGTTGTGGAAGTGATAGACCCGGGCATGCTCCAGGAACCGGTCGATCACAGACACCACGCGGATGTTCTCGGAGAGGCCAGGCACTTCGGGCCTGAGACAGCAGGTACCCCGGACAATGAGGTCCACCTTCACGCCGGCCTGGCTGGCCTCGTAGAGCTGCTCGATGACGGTCGGATCCACCAGAGCGTTCATCTTGAAGGTGAGGCTGGCGGGTCGCCCCTCCCGGGCGTGGCTGATTTCTCGCTGGATCCCCTCCCGCAGCCAGGGCCGCAAGCCCAGAGGGCCCACAACCAGGCGGTGGTAGCGGGCCGGCCGGGTGTAGCCCGTGAGGAAGTTGAAAAATGCGGACAGGTCCTCGCCGATCTCGGGGCAGGCGGTCAGGATGCCCAGGTCGGAGTAGAGTCGGCTGGTCTTCTCGTTGTAGTTACCGGTGCCGAGGTGACAGTAGCGCTTGAAGCCCGTCGCTTCCTGGCGCAGCACGAGGCAGGCCTTGCAGTGCGTCTTGAAGCGGGGGAGGCCATAGACGACGTAGACGCCAGCCTTCTCCAGGCGACGGGCCCAGGCGATGTTGGCCTCCTCGTCGAAGCGGGCCCGCAGCTCAATGATGGCGGTGACCTGCTTGCCCCGCTCCGCCGCCAGCTCCAAGGCCGCCGCAACGGGGCTGCTCTGCGTCATGCGATACAGGGTCACCTTGATGGCGAGGACTTTGGGATCCTCCGCGGCCTCGCGCACGAAGCGCACGACGGACTGATCGAAGCTCTGATAGGGGTGGTGGAGGAGGATGTCCTGCCGGGCCATGGCCTCAAAGATGGACCCCGACTCCTCGAGCTGAGGCACTGGAAGGGGCTGGAGCACCGGGTCCTTCAGGTGCGGAGCCTGGACCTGGTTGTAGAGGCTGAACAGGTCGGAGAAGGCCGCCACGCCGTCGGTTGGATAGAGGTCCTCCGGCGCGAGTTCCAGCTCCTCCCGGAGAAAATCCAGCAGC
>CAITBU010000009.1 GCA_903890595.1 uncultured Holophagaceae bacterium
GGTCCGGCCCACCGCTGTGACCAGGACGGTGCCCAGGGGCTGCCCCTCGTAGCTGGCGGGCAGCAGGCCGCCACTGCCGGGCAGGGTGAAGAAGCGCCACTCCGTGCCGTAGTGCGCCCAGAGGGCCAGCAGCCAGGGCGCGGAGCCCTCCACCCGCACCGTGGTGCCAGCGGGGGCCCGGCGGAGGCGCACCGAGGGCGCTGCGGGCTGCGTGCCTCCCAGCCAGGCGGCTGCCGGCACCAGGGCCGGGCCGCCGTAGGTGGCCTGCAGCAGGGCCCCAAGGCCACCGGGATCCTTCTTGAGGGCGATCAGGCTGAAGTGGGCATGGCCGGGCGTGCGGGTGCCGCTGCGGGCGAGGCGGATCTGGCCCACGATCTCCTCGGCGGGCCAGGGCAGGTCCACCTGGGTGGTGCGGCTGGTGAACAGGCCCGGCCACACATGGCGATCCAGCGGGTTCTGGCTGCGCCAGTAGGCCAGGAGCGGGGCGAAGGGCTGCTCCGGGGCCTCCCGCTTCCAGTAGAGCTGCGGCATCAGGTAGTCCACCCAGCCCTGGGCCAGCCAGCGCTCTGCATCGGCGTACAGCTCGTCGTACTGGCTGAAGCCCGCCACCCCGGGGGGACGCCGGTCCGGTCGCCCCAGGCCGAAGGGGCTCACACCGATGCGCACATGGGCCTTGGTGCGGTGGACCTCCCGGGCCAGGCGCTCGATGAGGCCGTTCACCTGGGCGCGGCGCCAGTCGGCCCGGGCGAGGCTGCCACCGGTGGCCAGGTAGGCCTGCCAGGGGCCCTCGTCGGGGAAGTCCACCCGCTGGCCGGCGGCATCCTTGATGGGGTATGGGTAGAAGTAGTCATCCACGTGCACGCCGTCGATGTCATAGCGGCGCACCACATCCAGCAGCACCCGCACCACGTGCTCGGCGGCCTCAGGGACCGAGGGATCCAGCCACAGCTGGTTCCCGTAGGTGCGCACCAGCTCCGGCCGGGCGTTGGCCAGGTGGCTGGCGGCCAGGGGCGAGCGGGCGGTCTCGTGCCGGGCCCGGTAGGGATTGAACCAGGCGTGCAGCTCCAGGCCAGCCCGGTGGGCCTCTTCGATCCAGAAGGTCAGGGGATCGTAGAAGGGCTGTGGGGCCCGGCCCTGGGTTCCCGTGAGGTACTCGGACCAGGGCTCCTGGCTGGAGGCATAGAGGGCGTCCGCCGCGGGCCGCACCTGCAGGATGATGGCGTTGAGACCCAGCGTCCGGGCCCGATTGATGAGGGCGCGGGCCTCGGCCTGCTGCGCCGCCACCGAGAGCCCCCGGGCGCTGGGCCAGTCGATGTTGGCGACCGTGGCCACCCAGGCGGCACGGAACTCCCGGGGCGCCGCCGGGGGCAGGGCCGAGCGGACCGGACCGGCGGTGGGACTCGGGTGAATGCCGCAGGCGAGCAGCATCCCCAGGGCCAGGGCTGCCAGGAGGCTCCTCAGACCTTCACGAACCATCGGTTCCTCCACATGACCCAGGCCACCCCGAAGAGGGCCAGGTCGAAGAGCACGGCAAAGAGCAGCGACGCATCCGCGGGAGCCAGGGGCAGCGCTGCCAACACGCCAAAGAGCGCCGTCTTGAGGGGGATGGGCGTCGCCCCACCCACCCGGATGGTCTGGAGCAGGCGGCCGATCACGCCAGAGAGGACAAAGAGGAACAGGGCGTTCATGCCGTAGATGGTGAGCGGCAGGGAGGCCTTGCGAGCCAGCGTGCGGAACGCCGCTGGAGACTCATCCAAGGCCCAGTGGAAGACGCCCAGGACCACCAGGGACCAGCCGGAGGTGAAGATCACATAGGTCGGGGTCCAGAGGTTCTTGTTCATAGGCAGGACATGGGTATCAAGGAGGGAGCCGACGCCCAGGCAGATCAGGCCCGCCCGCACCAGGCCCACCCACTTGGGCACACGCCCCCGGGGCGCCGCCAGGTGGTGGCCCGCCAGCACGCCGGAGAGCAGACTGGCCGTGGCCGTAAGGGTGCCCACCAGGCCTTCGGGATCCCAGGTGCGGGCCTTGGCCCAGAGGTGGCCCCCCAGCACCAGGCGGTCCAGCCAGGAGCCGAAGTCCAGGCCCGGCAGCAGGCGGCCCGCCGCCACGACGCCATCGGTGCCCGGCACC
>CAITBU010000010.1 GCA_903890595.1 uncultured Holophagaceae bacterium
CGGCGGCCAGGCCGGCGCCCGCTTTGCCCCTGTCTCCGCAGCCCGGCAGGCCGAGGCGGTGAAGTACCTCAGCGGCGCCATCCTCAAGACCCCCACCTGGATCCTGGACCCCGCCATCCTCGGCAAGCTCGAGTCCGGCAGTGGCCAGCTGCGTCTCCTGGCTACGCAGCGGGGCATCCTCGGGAGCCTGCTTGACCGCGCCCGACTTAGCCGCCTGGAGGAGCAGGACGTCCAGATGGGTGACAAGGCCTACCCCATCGCCACCCTGCTGGCAGACCTGCGGACGGGCATCTACACCGAGCTCAGCAGCCCTGCGCCCAAGGTTGATGCCTACCGGCGCAACCTCCAGCGGGCCTACCTGGAGCTGCTGGGGAACCTGCTGAACCAGCCCCCCACCCCCAGCCTGGCCGCCGGCGGCCTGGGCATGTCGGCCCTGGCGGTCAATGCCAGCGATGACACCCGGGGTGCCGTCCGCGCCGAGCTGAAGGCCATCCAGGCCCTGGCCACCAAGGCCTCCGCCAAGGGCCCCCGCACCCACCTGGAGGACCTCAAGGACCAGATCACCAAGATCCTGGACCCCAGCAAGGCTGGCTCCAGCGCCGCTCCGACGGCCGCAGCGCCTCCGGCCCGCCGTATCGAAGCGACCTGCTGGCCCGCTGCCGACGGCTCGATGGACTAAATCCCAAGCAGTCGCTTTTTGCAAGGCCCGGGAGGACCCATGTCCAGTACCTCGCTCCGATTCATGGTCACCCTCGGACTCGCGGTAGCCCTGCCCCTCGTGGCGGGGGACCGCGTCACCGGCCGGGCCTTCGCCACCCGCTCCGAGGTGGCAGCCCAGCACGGCATGGCCTGCACCAGCCAGGCCCTGGTCACCCAGATCGCCCTGGACATCCTCAAGCAGGGGGGCTCCGCTGTGGATGCGGCCATCGCCGCCGATGCGGCCCTGGGCCTCATGGAACCCACCGGGAGCGGCATGGGGGGCGATCTCTATGCCATGGTCTGGGACGCCAAAGACAGGAAGCTCCGCGGCCTGAACGCCAGCGGACGCTCGCCGAAGAGCCTCCCCCTCGAGCACTTCAAGAAGCTGGGCCTGAAGCACATCCCACCCCAGGGGCCCCTCCCCGTCAGTGTCCCAGGCTGCGTGGATGGCTGGTTCGAGCTGCACAAGAAGTTCGGCAAGCTCCCCATGGCCCAGGTGCTGGCACCAGCCATCCGCTACGCCCGGGAGGGCTTCCCGGTCTCCGAACTGGTGGCCTACTACTGGGACCGCAGCGTGCCCTCTCTGGGCCGGTTCCCAGGCTTCCTGGAGACCTACACCGTGGATGGGAAGCGGGCCCCGCGCAGCGGCGAGGTCTTCCGCAACCCCCGCCTGGCCCGCACCCTGGAGCTCCTGGCCAAGGAAGGGCGCGATGCGTTCTACAAGGGGGAAGTCGCCCGAAAGATCGACGCCTACATGAAGGCCCAGGGAGGGTTCCTGAGCTACGAGGATCTCGCCGCCCACCACTCGGACTGGGTGGAGCCGGTCTCTGTGAACTATCGGGGCTACGACATCTGGGAGCTGCCCCCCAACGGCCAGGGCATCGCCGCCCTGCAGATGCTGAACATCCTCGAGGGCTACGACTTCACCAAGATCCCCTTCGGCAGTCCCCGCCATGTCCACCTGTTCACCGAGGCCAAGAAGCTGGCCTTCGAGGACCGGGCCAAGTTCTACGCCGATGCCGCCTTCATGAAGGTGCCCCTGACCTGGCTCCTCTCCAAGGACTACGCGGCACAGCGCCGCACCCTCATCGACGAGGGGCGCGCCGCCCGGCGCTTGGAGGCGGGCCATCCACCCCTGAAGGAAGGGGACACCATCTACCTCACCACGGCAGACGGGGACGGCAACATGGTGAGCCTGATCCAGAGCAACTACCGGGGCATGGGCAGCGGCATGACGCCGGGCGATCTGGGGTTCTGCCTCCAAGACCGGGGGGAACTCTTCAACCTTGAAGAGGGCAACGCCAACACTTACGCCCCCGGCAAACGCCCCTTCCACACCATCATCCCGGGCTTCATCACCAAGGGCGGCGAGCCCTTCCTCAGCTACGGCGTCATGGGCGGGGAGTTCCAGCCCCTCGGCCATGCCCAGATCGTTATGAACATGGTCGACTTCGGCATGAACGCCCAGGAGGCGGGCGATGCCCCGCGCATGAGCCATGATGGCTCGCCGGAACCCACTGGCGAAAAGGGCAAGCTGCCGGGCACCATCCAGCTCGAGAGTGGCTTCCCCTACGAGACCGTCCGGGAGCTCATGAGCCGGGGGCATGGCGTGGCCTGGCTGCTCGGTGGCTATGGCGGCTACCAGGGCATCCGCTGGGACCCCAAACAAAAAGTGTTCTTCGGAGCCTCGGAGTCCCGGAAGGACGGCCAAGCCGCAGGCTACTAAAGGTACGTCGCGGGGTAGAGGCCCCACTGCTCCGGTTCCTCAAAGTCCACAATGTGGTCGTGGGAGTGCTGCAGGTGCAGGTCCCTAGGCCGGATCGGCAGCCGGTGCAGGATGTTGTAGACCAGCCGCACCGTGGGCCGCAGCAGGTCCTCCCCCTGCTCCACCACCACCGCCAGGCGGTCGCTGGACAGTCGCACCAGGGTCCCCACCGGGTAGATTCCCAAGATCCGAATGAAGTGCTGGACCAGGTCCCCGTCCAGGTGGGTGTGGCTCCACTCCAGGAGCTTCCGGAGCACCTCTGTGGGCTCCTGGCCCTTGTGGTAGACCCGGTTCGACGTGAGGGCGTCGTAGACGTCCACGATGGCGGCCATGCGGCCCATCTCGGAAATCCGCTCACCCACCAGGCCCCGCGGATAGCCCCCGCCACCCATGCGCTCATGGTGCTCCGCCACGATCTGGATGGTCAGGCTGGAGAGGCCCGGGGTGTTCAAGAGCAAGTCCACGCCCTCGGGGGCATGGGTCTTCATGATGGTGAACTCCTCCTCCGTCAGCTTGCCGGGCTTGTTCAGGATGCTATTGGGGATCCTCATCTTGCCGATGTCATGGAGCAGGCCCCCAAGGCCGGCTTCCTGCACGGTGGCCTGGTCCATCCCCATGGCGCTGCTGAAGGACACCATGAGGGCGCAGATGCTCACACAGTGCTTGAAGGTGTAGGTATCGGCCTCCTTGATCCGGCAGAGGCTGAGCAGAGCCCCGGGATTGCGTAGCACCGAGTCACTGATCTCCCGCACCAGGGGACCGGCCTTGGTCGGGTTCACCTGCCGCCCCAGACGGACATCGTGCAGAAGGTCGTCCACCACCTCCGAGGCCTCGCCCAGGATGTGCCGGGCTGCCGCCGCCTCCTGGCGCTGGGAGACCCGGGGTAGGGCCAGGGCTGCCCCCTCGTTGGCCGTGGACTTGAGCTGCTGCTGCAGGGTGGCCTTGATCTCGGCCTCGGTGGGAGCACCGACCACGTCGTGGCCCCGCTCCGTGTCGATGTAGAGCTCCTTCAGGCCGATGCCCAGGAGCTTCTCGATCTGGCTTGGATTCCGGACAGGGAAGCGCTGGAGCAGGAAGCCGTGCTGGAGCCAGCCGCAGTCCAGATCGTGGACATACATCCCGGTCTTGAGCTC
>CAITBU010000011.1 GCA_903890595.1 uncultured Holophagaceae bacterium
AAGCGGGTGACGATCGGGCGGGTCATGGGGGCCTTTCCCTGCAGCCTCCCAGTGTGACTCAACCCGCAGGCTCCCGGGACGGGCCTATTCCACGTCGGCGATGACGGCCTGCAGGACCCGCTTGGAGGCCTTCTCCTGGGCGAAGAGCACCACCTTCAGGCCCTGGCGGCTGATGGCGCTGCGCCGCACGGGGAAAGTGAAGCCTTTGAAGCGGGTGCTGGTCTGCTCGAAGTCCGTGAGGTAGGTGTCCGTGGCCTTCTCGGAGGCCGCCACGTCGAAGGTGTGGGCGGTGGCCGTGGCGGCCAGGGTCACCAGGTCCCGGACCACCATCTTGTGCACCATGAGCTTGTTGCCGCCCTTGTGGTCCTGCTGGGCCTGCACCAGCACCAGGTGGAAGTCGACCCCCTCGGGGGCCTTGCCCAGGACGAGGGCCGCCGACACGAGGTCCCCCTTGCGGACGGCCTTCAGCTTGAGGGCCACACCCGGGGCCCCCTCCAGGCGCTCCTGCACCTTGGCGGAGACCCGCTTGTAGCTGGACGCTGCGGCGCCCCGGCCCCCGCCGCCGGTGATCTTGTCCTGGCCGTCGAACAGCATGCTGGGGGTGCTGTTGATGCCGTAGTAGTCCTGCCGCAGCTTGGTGGCGGGATTCATCATGGGGTCGGGGCCGGGGATGGGCAGGTGGTACTCCAGCACCACCAGGGCCGTGGCAGGGTAGGCCTCCAGCAGGCCGTCAAAGGCGAAGTCCGCCGCCACGCAGGGGGGGCACTCGGAGCCCGTGAACAGCTCCGCCAGCACGGCCTTGCCCTTCCAGGCGGGACCGGGCTTCACGGGGGCGGGGTGGAAGGGCAGCTCCTTGGAGCGGGCCTCCACCAGGGCGTCGAAGCCGTCCTCCTTGCCATTCAGCTTGGCGTAGGCCGCTCGGGCCCGGCGCAGGCCGGCCTGGTTGTTCTCCACAGCCGCAGCCAGCAGGGCCTCGTAGGCATCCTTGGGCCGGTTCAGGGCCTCCAGGATGTCCGCCCTGACCAGCTGGTAGGCGGCGCTGGGATTGCCCCCGCCCTTCAGGTAGGCCTCCAGGGAAGCCAACGCTGGGGCAGACTCTCCGGCGGCCAGCTGACCCTTGGCCACGGAGAGCTCCAGCTCATTGGCCAGCATGGCCAGGTACTCCCGGTTCTGTTCCGGGACGGCGGCCACCACAGCAGGGTCCACCGCGGCCTTCCGAGCCTGCTCCCGGTAGGCCTTCGCCGCCGCCAGGACCTTGGCCTTGTCGAAGGAGGCGGCCTTGGGATGGTCGAGGATCTGGACGGTGTAGTTCCCCAGGCTCGCCACCACCTGGATGCCCTTAGTGGCCAACAGGTGTTGCTGCTGAAGGACCAGGATCTCGTCCAGGGTGCCCGCCTGGGCCGTGCGAACCGTCAGGATCTGCCCGTCCAGGCTGGTGGCCAGGGCGCTGGGGGGGTAGGCGGCCTTGATGCGCTCCAGCTCCTTGAGCTTGGCGGCGGGGTCCTTGAGGGCCACAGCGGCCTGGTAGTCCTTCAGCTCCTGGGGCTGGGGGGTCTGGGCCAGGGCACAGACGCCGAGGGCCAAGGCCAGCAGGAGGACGGGAAGGCGGCGCAAAACGGTCAGAAAGCAGGATGCCATGGCAGGTCTCCGGGGCCCGGGGCGAACGCCACGGGGACTCCCGGCCATTGTCCCCAGAACCAGGGAGGGGGTCGAGATCCCAAACGACCCCGAGGGCCAGAATCTACTTAAGGTAGATCTTCAGCTTGATCTCGACGGGGTGGTCACCGTTGAAGAGGCTGCGGTCCAGGACCACCGGCACCTCCACCACGCTGCTCTGGGACCTGGGCGCGGGCTCACTGCGATGCTGGGAGGGGACCGTCTCGGGAGGCATCTCCTCAATCTCTTCCAGGAGCTCCCCGGCGGACAGCTCTTCCACCTCCAGGGGCCGGCTGTGTTCCACCACCGGTGGGGGCAGAACCGGGGGGGCGCCCAGGTTCACCAGGGGTTCCTCCACCACGCCACCGCCGTAGCGGTCGGCCAGGTTGCGCAGCACCAGCTTGGCCACCCCCGTGAGGGTCTCCTTCACACCCTCGCCACGCATGGCGCAGGCCGGGTAGGTGGGAGCGCCAAAGATATTGATCTCCTTCTCCAGGGTGGCGATGGGCAGGGCATTGGGGGTGTCCCGCTTGTTCCACTGGATGACGTGGGGGATCTTCTCCAGCTCCGCACCCTGCTCCCTGAGGTTGACGATGAGGTTCTGAAAGCTCTCCTTGTTGCTCTCGAGGGCCGGAGCCTGGGAATCGGCCACGAAGACCACGGCATCGGCCCCCCGGAGCACCAGCTTGCGGGTGGCATCGTAGAAGACCTGCCCCGGCACTGTGTAGAGCTGGATGCGGGTCTTCATGCCCCGGATGGTGCCCAGATCGATGGGGAGGAAGTCGAAGAAGAGGGTGCGGTCCGTCTGGGTGGCCAGGGAGAGCATCCGCCCCCGCCCGTCCCCCGGCAGGGTGTCGTAGACATGCTGGAGGTTGGTCGTTTTGCCGCAGAGCCCGGGCCCGTAGTAGACGATCTTGGCCGTCAACTCCTTGGTGGCCGCATTGAAGAGCACCATGAACCCACCTTCCAGTCTTGGGGGAAGATTGGGCTCTCCCCCTGGCATCGTCAAGGAAGAACCCGTTCCGGGCCCCGGGAAGGATGCGCTAGACTGGCCCCCAGCCCATACCTGAGGTCAACCATGGCCAAGCTCCTGGTTCACGAGAGCGCCGGAGTCCGCGAGTTCGAGCTCGTGGACCCGGAGGTCCATGTGGGCCGGGAGCTGGACAACACCCTGCGCCTGCCGGACCCCAGCATCAGCCGTCACCACTGCGTGCTCCGGAGGACCGAGGCCGGCTTCCAGATCCAGGACCTCCAGAGCAGCAACGGGGTGCTGGTGAACGGGGACCGTCACCAGGCCTGGGACCTCGCGGACGGGGATCGCATCACCCTGGGCCAGGTGCAGCTGACCTTCCAGAATCCCCGCTCCCAGGAGGACCCCCAGGCCGCCCGGCCGGCCCTGGAGCCTTCGGGCACGGTCCGGATGTCTGCCGAGGCACTTGCAGCCCTGCACGCCGCCTCCCGCCCGATCCCGGCGGTGCAGCCCACCCGGCCGGTGCGAATGGTCCCCCCACCCAGCCCCGAGCCGCCTCAGGGATCCAGCCTTGCCCGGTTCTTCCGGCGGCTTTTCGGCGTGGGACGGTAACCTAGGGGGTTGCCTGGAGGCCCGTTGACCAAAGTCGGATTCATGTCCCTGGGGTGTCCCAAGAACCTCGTGGACTCGGAGGTCATGCTGGGCCACCTGCGGCTCAAGGGCTATCAGATCACCCCGGTGCTGGAGGAAGCCCAGGTGCTGGTGGTGAACACCTGCGGCTTCATCGACGCCGCCAAGCAGGAGAGCGTCGAGGCCATCCTCCAGGCCGCCGCCATGAAGAAGACCGGCGCCTGCCAGAAGCTCATCGTGGCGGGCTGTCTGGTGGAGCGCTACCGGGATGAGCTCATGGCGGGGATGCCGGAGATCGATGCCTGCCTGGGCACCCGGGACATCGAGCAGATCGCCGAGATCATTGGCGCGGGCGCTTCCTTCGAGCTGAATCCCAACCCGGACTATCTCTACAGCGAGACCAGCCCCCGCCTGCTGACCACACCCAAGGCCAGCGCCTACCTGAAGATCAGCGAAGGCTGCGACCATGCCTGCGCCTTCTGCGTGATCCCCCTGCTCCGGGGTGCCCAGCGCAGCCGCCGCATCGAGAGCGTGGTGACCGAGGCGGAGAACCTGGTGGCCCAGGGCGTGCTGGAGATCAGCCTGGTGGGCCAGGACACCACAGACTACGGCCGGGACTTCGGCGACCCCGATGCCCTGGAGAAGCTGGTGCGGGCCCTGGGCCAGGTGGCCGGCCTGCGCTGGTTCCGCATCCACTACGCCTACCCCAACCGCCTCACGGACGGCTTGCTGCGGGCCATGGCGGAGACGCCCAACTGCGCCCGCTACCTGGATATGCCCCTGCAGCACGCCGACGCCGCCATCCTCAAGGCCATGGCCCGGGGGGGCAGCCGCAAGCAGTTCCTGAAGCTGCTGGAGAAGGTGCGCCGCCTGGTGCCGGGTATCGCCATCCGGTCCAACTTCATCGTGGGCTTCCCCGGCGAGGACGAGGCCGCCTTCGCCGAGCTGAAGGCCTTCGTGCAGGAGGCCCGCTTCGACCACGTGGGCGTCTTTACCTACAGCGCCGAGGAGGGCACCTCGGCCCATGCCCTGGGCGACCCCATACCCAAGCGCACCAAGGAGGCCCGCAAGCGCCGCCTCCTGGAGCTGCAGCAGAAGATCGCCCGGGAGAAGAACCAGGAGAAGGTGGGCCAGGTCATCGACGTGCTGGTAGAGGGCGCCCACGAAGAGACCGACCTCATCGTCAAGGGCCGCCACCAGGGCCAGGCCCCGGAGATCGACGGCAATGTCCTGCTGGTGGATGGCGCCCCCCAAGCCAACACCATCCAGCGCGTCCGCATCGTCAAAGCCCACGCCTACGACCTCATCGGCGAAGTCGAAGAAGGCGGCCTGGAAGCCAGCACCGCCGCCTACGAGGCCGCGTTCAAGGCCAGGCAAATGGCGAAATAAAAAGAATCACCACGAAGACACGAAGAAAAACTGTTAAATAAAGTCCTTCTGCAGTTATCCCCTTCATCCCCTTCATCCCTGTTTAAAAAGCCTTTTTGACGGGGATAAAAGGGATGGACGGGGATTAAAAATAACCAGGTATCAGGCCTGGGCTTCCATTGTTTCTGGATTGCCGCCGCCAGGCCGCGGCGCGAGTTCCTTGATCCGCCCCCGCACCTGGGGCGACCAGAGGATGCCCAGGACCACGGCACCCACGAGCCCTGGGACAATCACCCAGGTCCAGGGCAGCGGGGGCGGACCCCAGTGGAACTCGGCAAATGCCAAGTCCTGAAGGTACCCCGTAGCATTCACTGTGAAATGGGCGAGCAGGGGAGGCCAGAGCGAGCCGGTCCTCAGGACCAACCACCCGAGGAAGAGGCCCCCGATGAACACATCCGGTAGCTTGGTCAGGCTGCCGTGCACAAGGGCGAAGATGACGGCCGTGTACACCAGCGCCCGCCGATCCCCGGCCAGCTCCCGAATGCGCGCCAATCCATAGCCCCGGAACAGGAACTCCTCCGAGAGCGGTGCCCCCAGGACCAAAGCGAGAACCCCCATGCTCGTAGGATCCAGCGGCTCTGGCAAGCCGAGGATCCTATGCGCGAACTCATACCAAACCAGGGCTACCGGGATATAGGCGAGGATGCAAAGCCACGTCCAGACCAGGATCCCTGCTCCTGCGCGGCCCAGGGGCAGTGCCTTCCGCCAGTCAGCACCCCAGACGGACTTGGCCTTCCAGAGCATGCCTGGCACCACCAGCAGGAGGCCCAGGAACCCCAGGAACATCCCGATGCGCGGGTGGGACTTCATCACCACCCATCCGGGGAGCGCCAGTGGAAGGGGGAAGACCATGCCCCAGATAATCAGCCCCACCGCCACCCCCACGCCCGCAAAGGCGCGGTTGATGCGGCTGGGTTCTTCGGCCGGTGCGGCAGGAACCGGTTCCTCGGCCGGTACGGCGGGGATCGCTTCTTCTGTCATGGGTTGCCCCGGATGGTTTGGAA
>CAITBU010000012.1 GCA_903890595.1 uncultured Holophagaceae bacterium
ACCAGGGCCAGGATCAGGGCGATCCAGACCCGCAGGCGGACCGGGAAGGCTGTCGAGGTGGGCATGGTTGCGGTCAGTAGGGCAGCTTGGGGCCGCCGCCCATCTTGGCCATGCGCTCCATGCGGGCCATGAACTTGGGATCCTTCATCTGGCCCATCATCTTCTTCGTCTCCACAAACTGCTTGAGCAGCTGATTGATCTCGCTCACGGGGCGGCCGCAGCCAGCCGCGATGCGGCGCTTGCGCTTGCCATCCAGCAGGTTGTGGTTGGCCCGCTCGGCGGGAGTCATGGAGTTGATGATGGCCTCCAGGTGCTTGATGCGCTTGTCCGTGGCCACGCTGGCCAGCTGCTCCTTCATCTGCCCCAGACCCGGCAGCATGCCCAGGATCTTGTTCATGGAGCCCAGCTTCTGCACCTGCTGGAACTGCTTGCGCATGTCCTCCAGAGTGAAGATGTTCTTGGCCATGCGCTTGGCCATGACCTCTGCTTCCTTCTCGTCGATGCGGTCCTTGGCGTGCTCGATGAGGCTGAGCACATCGCCCATGCCGAGGATGCGCTGGGCCATGCGGTCCGGGTGGAAGCGCTGGAAGTCCTCCAGCTTCTCGCCCTCGCCCACGAACTTGAGCGGTCGCCCCGTGGCCTGCTTGATGCTGAAGGCCGCACCGCCGCGGGTGTCGCCGTCGGTCTTGGTGAGCACCACGCCGGTGATGGCGAGCTTGTCGTTGAAGGCCGTGGCGCTGCGCACCGCATCCTGGCCCGTCATGGCATCCGCCACGAACAGGATCTCGTCAGGGGAAGTGGCTGCCTTGATGCGCGCCAGCTCCTCCATGAGCCCTTCATCCAGGTGGAGGCGGCCGGCGGTGTCGAGGACCACCACGTCCCAGCCCTTGAGGCGCGCCTCGGCCACGGCGGCCGCGCAGATGGCCACGGGATCGGTCTCGGTGGTGCGGAAGGAGGGCACCCCGGCGTCCCCAGCCACCACGTGTAGCTGCTCGATGGCCGCGGGGCGGTAGACGTCGGCGGGCACCAGCAGGGGAGAGTGCCCCATCTTCTTCAGGAACACCGCCAGCTTGCCGCAGGTGGTGGTCTTGCCGGCGCCCTGGAGGCCCACCATCATCACCACCGTGGGCGGCTTGGAGGCGATGGCCAGGGGATGCTCGGGGGCCTGGCCGCCCATGATCTCCACCAGCTCCCGGTGGACGATGTCGATGAAGGCCTGGGTGGGGTTGAGGCCCTGCAGGACCTCGGTGCCCAGGGCCTTCTCCTTCACCCGCTGGAGGAAGGTGCGGGCCACAGACACGTGGACATCGGCCTCCAGCAGCGCCATGCGGACTTCCCGGAGGACACCCTCGAGGTTGGCCTCGGTGAGCTTGGACTCACCCCGGAGGGCCTTCATGGCCTGGCTGAGCTTCTGGGTAAGGCTGTCGAACATGGGACCTCGGGTGGGGTGCAACTTCCCATCTTAACTGGAAGCTGAGCCCCACCCGGGAATCACTGGCGAGGGAGCATCAGACCCTCCAGTTGGCCACAAAGAGGTGTTAGAACAGGGAAATTGGGGCATAATCCTGACCATTGGAGTCAGGATTATGCCCAACCGTCTTGCCGGCAGCCTCAGCCCCTACCTGCTCCAGCACGCCCACAACCCGGTGGACTGGCAGCCCTGGGATGCGGAAGCCCTGGCCCAGGCCCGCGCGGAGCAGAAGCCCATCTTCCTCAGCATCGGCTACAGCGCCTGTCACTGGTGCCATGTCATGGAGCGGGAGAGCTTCGAGAACCCGGCGGTGGCCGAGGTGCTCAATGCCCACTTCGTCTGCATCAAGGTGGACCGGGAGGAGCGGCCGGACCTGGACGACCTCTACATGGATGCCGTGCAGGCCCTCACCGGGCGGGGCGGCTGGCCCATGAGCGTGTGGCTCACCCCGGACCTGGAGCCCTTCCACGGGGGCACCTACTTTCCGCCGGAGCCCCGCTCGGGGATGCCCGGCTTCCGGGGCCTGCTCAAGGGCATTGCCGACCTCTGGCAGGGAGAGCGGGCGGGCCTGCTGGCCCAGGCCGGCACCCTGGCCCAGGAGATGCGCCGGCAGGCTGCCGTGGAACCCGGTGAGGTCCTGCCTGGGAGCGACCGGCTGGAGGCGGCCCTGGCGCAGCTGCGCCGGGGCTTCGATCCCCGCTGGGGCGGCTTTGGCCCCGCGCCGAAGTTCCCGGCGCACATGGCCGTGGAGCTGCTGCTGGCCCGCGGTGGGGCCGAGGACCGGGCCATGGCCCTGCGCACCCTGGACGCCATGTGGGAGGGCGGCCTGTACGACCACCTGGGCGGCGGCTTCGCGCGCTACAGCGTGGACGGCCAGTGGCTGGTGCCCCACTTCGAGAAGATGCTCTACGACAACGCTCTGCTGGCGGGGTGCTACCTCACCGGCTTCCAGGCCACCGGCGAGGCCCGCTACGCCCAGGTGGCCCGGGAGACCCTGGACTACCTGCTGCGGGACCTGCAGGACCCTGCGGGCGGCTTCCACTCCAGCGAGGACGCCGACAGCGAGGGCGAGGAAGGGAAGTTCTACGCCTTCACCCCCATCGAGGTCGGAGCGGCCCTGGGCGCCGTGGACGGCCCTCGCTTCTGCGCCGCCTATGGCATCACTGAGGCGGGCAACTTCGAGCATGGGACCAGCGTCCTCCACCGCTTCTCCTGCCCCGCCGAGGCCCGCCTGGAAGCCGCGGAGGAGCAGGCCCTCCGGCAGCGACTGCGGCTCTGGCGGGACCGCCGGGAGCGGCCCGGCAAGGACGACAAGGTGCTGGCGGCCTGGAATGGCTTGGCCCTTTCGGCGCTGGCGCGGGGCTATCAAGTACTGGGCGACGAGCGCTTCCTGGCCGCGGCCCAGGCCTGCGCCGCCTTCCTCCGCCGGGAGCTCTGGCAGGACGGCCACCTGCTCCGGGTCTGGCGCCAGGGGCGGGCCCATACGCCAGGCTTCCTGGAGGACCTGGCAGCCGTGGCCGAGGGCCTGGTGGACCTCTACGAAGCGGACTTTGATCCCGCCTGGCTGCGCTGGGCGGAGGAGCTGGC
>CAITBU010000013.1 GCA_903890595.1 uncultured Holophagaceae bacterium
CCACCAGTGGGTGCCTCTGGTCGTTCCTGGGTAGAGGGCAAAGGGAAAAACGCTCGCAGAGAAAAGACGAGCGAGCAGAGGGCGCCGAGCAATGCCTACAGGTGCCTCTTGCTTGTGTTGTTATCCCCTTCATCCCCTTCATCCCTGTTTCAAAAGCTTTTTTTGACAGGGATAACTGCGGATGAAGGGGATAAAAATAAAGCATCTTTGGCCACCGATGAACACCGATAAAGGCATGATCAAAACAAAGGCCAAGCACCTGCTAGCCCCTGTCTTTATCAGCTTTTAATCGGTGTTCATCGGTGTGCATCGGTGGTTAAGAATGCTTTTCACGCTTCCCCGCTGCTGCCTGCCAAAGCCATTCCAGGCACCGTTCACCTTTGCTTCTTGCTTCTCGGTGGCCCCTCTTTGTCTTCCAGAGCCGCATAGACCTCCGGCCGCCGGTCCTGCAGGGCGGGGAAGCGGTGGCGCCAGGTGCGGAGCTGGGTGAGGTCGAGGTCGCCGACGATGAGGCCCTCGGTGGCGTCGCCCTGGGCGATGACCTCGCCGAAGCAGTCGTGGAGGGCGGAGGCGCCGGGGTACTCCAGGCCCGCCCCATCCCGGCCCACGCGGTTGACGCCGCAGATGGCCGCCTGGTTCTCGATGGCCCGGGCGGCCAGCAGGGTGGACCAGGCGGAGCTGCGCCGCACGGGCCAGTTGGCAGGCACGAAGATGACCTCGGCACCCTGCGCCGCAAGGGCGCGGAAGGGCTCGGGGAAGCGCAGGTCGTAGCAGATCTGCAGGCCGCAGGGGATGCCATCGATGCTGAACAGGGGGCAGTCCTCGCCGCCGGTGTAGTGCTCGTGCTCCTCGCCGTAGGTGAAGGGGTGCAGCTTCCGGTAGACCGCCACCAGGGCACCGTCCGGGCCGACGACGAAGGCCGCGTTGCGGGGGTGGGGTGCGTGGGCCTCCACCGCCGAGCCGATGACATAGAGGTTGCACTCCCGCGCCAGCGCACCCAGGGCCTCGGTGGTGGGGCCGGGCAGGGGCTCCGCGAAGGGCTCCGGTGCCATGGTGAAGCCCAGCGTGAACAGCTCCGGAAACACCACCACCCGCGCCCCGGCCCGGGCCGCCTGCTCCACGAAGCCCCGGGCCCGCGCCAGATTGGCCGCCGGGTCCTGCCAGACCGTGTCCTGCTGAACCAAAGCAACGCGAAGGGATGAGGCAGCCATGCAGAGATGGTAGGACCACTAAGGACGGAACTCACCGCCAAGACGCCAAGAACGCCAAGAAAGGCATGGCCCCTTGGGTGGGGCCACCAAGCCTGCACCATCGGGGGGCAGCCATTCTGACTGCACGGGTTGGATCCCGGGGGCGCCGGGATCGCGTCCCCAAAAGCGCAGTCCCGGCGCCCCCGGGATCACTTCCGGCTGTGCCGGAAGCCGCCTGCGGCGGGCCCGTGCGGAGTGTGACGGCGCCTCTTGGCGTCCTTGGCGTCTTGGCGGTGGTCTTTGCATCCCAACCCGCGCGCCGACACGCCGACATGGGATTTTGGTGGTGAAAAGTTCTTCTTCAGTTCGCAAACCTTGCCGGGTCCAGGACGCCCGTGCCGGCTTGGCGCAGGTAGGCTTGGGCGGCGAGGGCACCCACGGCGAGGCCGGTGGTCATGCCGTGGCCGCCGAGGCCGGCGGACCAGAAGAGGCGGGGGTTCCAGGGATCCCAGCCCAGCACGAAGCCGCGGTCCGGGGCGAAGGTGCGCAGGCCGGTCCAGTACCGCGTGATGGGCCGCTCCAGCAGGTGGGGCGCCAGCTCCCGCAGGCTGGCAGAGAGGCCCTCCAGCACGGCGGCGTCCGTGTCGGGCTGGCGACCTCGGGGGGGCAGGGGCACCGCCACCTCCTCGCAGGGGCACATGAGCAGGCCGCCGCTCTCCGGGCGCAGGTAGAAAGGCCGGTCCACCCACCAGGCCCAGGGCTCACTCTGGGGGTGCGGTGCGCCACTCCACACCAGGCTGCGGCGCAGGGGCGCGAGGGCGAGCTGCGACCCGGCCTGGGCGCCCAG
>CAITBU010000014.1 GCA_903890595.1 uncultured Holophagaceae bacterium
CGCCGGGTGCGGCGGCCGATGCTAGGATCCCCGCATGATTCCCGGACGCATGCGGGGCCTTTCGGCCAACCTGGGGCCGCTGTTCCTGGGCCTCTTTCTGGCCTGTGCCCGGCCTCCGACCCCCCTGCCCGTCCGGCCCCCGGCGCCAGCGCCCCGGACCCCCGTGCGGGTGCTTCCTCGCCTGGGCTTCACCCTCCAAGCCGGGGCCTTCGCCAAGGTGGAGAACGCGGCCCGCTTCGCCCAGTCCCTGCAGGCCCAGGGCCTGGAGGCGGCCTACTACGCCTCGGGGGATGGCCTCTACCGAGTTCGGTTCGGGGACTTTCCCAGCCGTGACAAGGCCCGCCTCCGGGGTGAGGCCCTGCGAAGCGCCGGCGTCATCGAGGCCTTCTGGGTGGTGGCGCCGGACGGGTCCGGCCCGGCGGCCCCCGGCCTCCTTTTGCCCCACCCCCTGGAGGCCTCGGCCCTGAGACTCAGCCTGGTGGAGACCGCCCGGAGCTACCTGGGGGTGCCCTACCTCTTCGGGGGCACGACGGAGCGGGGCTTCGACTGCAGCGGCCTGACGGGGGCCGTCTATCAGCTGAACGGCCTCCGCCTGCCCCGCAACTCCCAGGACCAGTTCGAGGCCGGCACGCCGGTGGACCTCAGCCAGGCCCGGCCCGGGGATCTCATCTTCTTTGCCACCAAGGTCCCCGGCCGGGTCAGCCATGTGGGCATGTACGTGGGAAAAGGGGCTTTCATTCACGCCCCCAGCCCCGGCAAGGCCATCCGGGAGGACGCGGTGGGCATCCGCTACTACCAGCAGGCCTTCCTCGGGGCGAGGTCCTACCTGTAGGGGAATCGGTTTTGGCATCCCTTTGGCGGATACCCCTTGTCCCAGCCGCTGGCTGGGCGAGAGGTGCCCAATGGATTCTGGATACTACGTCGCCGCAGGCAGCCTGAAGGCCCGCGCCTTCCAGTTGGAGGTGGTGGCCAACAACCTGGCCAATGCCGCCACGGTGAGCTATAAGCCCGACCAGTCCTTCTTCGCCCTCTTCAATAAGGCGGGCGGCAGCAACCGACGCCTGCCTCTGAGCGCCGCCCTCAATGATGGCGTTGTGTTCGGAGAGACCGGCGTGGTCACGGACCAGGGCAACCTGCGGGCCACGGGCCGCCCCCTGGACCTGGCCCTCGAAGGCAATGGCTTCCTGATGGTCCGCACCCCCGCCGGGGACCGGGCCACCCGGGATGGCCGCCTCCAGATGGGAAAGGACGGCGAGCTGCAGGCCATGGACGGCAGCCCCGTGCTGGGCAAAAACGGCCAGCCCATCTCCGTGGACCCCACCAAGGGAGACCTGAGCATCACCGCCGACGGCACCGTTCAACAGAAGGATGCCGTGCTGGGCCAGCTGGACCTGAAGGCCTTTGAGAAGCCGGGCTCCCTGAAGCGCTCTGGCTCCCTCCGCTTTGACCCCACCGGGGCCGTGGAGGCCCCCATGAAGGGCACCGTAGCCCAGGGCCATCTGGAGCAGAGCGCCGTGGATACGGCCAGCACCATGGTGGAGATGATCCGCCTGAACCGCCTCTTTGAGCTGAGCCTCAAGGTGGCCTCGACCCTCAGCAACGACCTCGATTCCAAGTCCATCAACGACGTGGCTATCTCCAGATAGCCCTCATTTTTCAGCCTTTTCCTTAAGGGAGGTTTCCCATGATGCGTGCAATGTGGTCAGCAGCAGCGGGCATGAATGTCCAGCAGTTCAACATGGACACCATCTCCAACAACCTTGCCAACGTGAACACCACGGGCTTCAAGAAGGCCCGGGCCGAGTTCCAGGATCTGCTCTACCAGACGGTGAACCTGGCCGGCACCGCGTCCAGCAGCAGCACATCCATCCCCTCTGGCATCCAGATGGGTCACGGCGCCAAGCTGCAGAGCCTGCAGCGGCAGTACAGCACCGGCAACCTGCGCCAGACCGGCAACCGCTTCGACATGGCCATTGAGGGCGACGGCTTCTTCAAGGTTACCCAGCCCGACGGCACCCTGGCCTACACCCGGGACGGTGGCTTCACCACGGACCAGAACGGGGCCCTGGTGAATGCGGCGGGCTACATGCTCGAGCCTCAGATCACCATCCCCTCGGACGCCCTGAGCGTGACCATCGCCCCGGACGGCACCGTGAGCGTCACCCAGCCCAGCCAGTCCCAGCCGCAGCAGGTGGGGCAGATCACCCTCTCCCACTTCGTGAACCCCAGCGGCATGAACCAGCTGGGTCGCAACCTGATGCAGCCCACCCTGGCCAGCGGCGATGCCATCGATGGCGTCCCTGGCACGGATGGCATGGGCACGGTCAACCAGGGCTTCCTGGAGGTCTCCAACGTGGACGTGGCCGAAGAGATGGTGAACATGATCATCGGCCAGCGGGCCTACGAGGCCAACTCGAAGACCATCAAGACGGTGGACGACATGCTCAGCCTGCTCAACGGGCTCAAGCGCTAGGCGGAGGGGAACCATCATGCGCACCCCCGCTCTCCTGCTCCTCTGCGTGCCGGCCCTCATCGGCCAAGCGCCAGAGTCTGCTCCGGCCGAGCGCCTGGCGGACGCCGCCCTGGCCTTTGCCCAGAAAGAGGCCGGCAAGCTGGGGGGCGAGCACCGCTTCAAGGTGGCTCAGCCCCCCCGGGTGCCCACGGTCCGGGCGGGGGTCCTCACCTTCGAGGCCTCTCACCTCAGCAAGCGGGAGCCCCTCGGGCGCTTCTTCGTGGTGGTGGCCCTGCTGGTCAACGGCGAGCGAGTCGGCATGGTCCGGGTGGACCTGGAAGGGAGCTGGGCCGGCAACCTGCTGCGCGCCAAGGGCGACCTGGCCCGGAAGACCGAAGTGACCGCAGACCTGCTGGAGGCCTCGCCCTTCGAAGGAATTCCTCCCGAAGGCGCCCTGGCGGAGGTTCCTGAGGGCAAGCGCATCCTGCGCCCCGTGCCCGCAGGCAAGATCCTCACCCGCACCGACCTGGAGCCCATCCCCCTGGTCCAGTCCGGGGACAAGGTGCGCCTCACGGCCACCCATGAAACCCTCACCATCAGCCTCGACACCACGGCCCGCAGCCGGGCGGGAATGGGTGACAAGGTGCGCCTGGAGGCACCGGGTGCCCGGCGCACCGTCACCGCCGTGGTCACAGCTCCTGGCGAGGCTCGAATCCCTTAGACCTGGACGGCCCTGCGCATCCCCCTTGGATACGGCACATTTCAGGCTATTCTTGTCCCTTGCGCGAGGAGGAGCCCATGGCTCACGAGGGACACGAACACGGACCGGACTGCAACCACGATCACGATGATTCCTTCGAGATCGAAGTGGTAGAGCTCGAAGACGAGAACGGCGAGAAGGAAGAGTTCGCCATCCTCGAAGAGCTCGACTTCGAGGGCCGCAGTTTCGCCATCCTCGCACCCCTGGCCGAGCTCCAGGCCCAGGAGGAGGGCACCGCTGATCCCGAGGACGGCCTGAGTCTCGAGATCTTCGAGGTCAAGGACGACATGTTCACGCCCCTCGAGGACGAGGAATTGGCCGAGCGCCTCATGAAGCACCTCGACGAGCAGGAAGCCAAGCTCAAGGCCGAAGAGAACAAGGACTGAGCCCCATTTCCAAGCACACACGAAGGCCCCCGGACGGGGGCCTTCGTGTGGTTGAAAGAAGGAAGTAGGCTGGAAGGATGTTGCCCGACTCGATTCGCTTTGCTGGCCGAATCCTTTTTCTGGCGGAGGATCCGGCACGGATCCTCCGCCAGCTCGCAGGCGAGGACCTGGAGCTCGCAGCGGCCACGCCGCTCAGGGACCAGATCAGCACCGACGAGATCACGCCGGCCCACATCTGCTACCACTTCGACGAAAAGCTTGGAGACTTCCCCTACCTGGGGCTGAAGTGCGGCGGGATCTTCCCGGTGGCGGCCGGTTCCGTGCGGGCCGGTGGCTTTGCGGTGAGCGTGGCGGGGAAGCGCCGGGGCAAGGGCAGCAGCCGAGAAGCCAGCCCTTACGCGGAGCAGTGTGCCGGCATCCAGTTGGTGCTCGCCGAGAGCTTCGAGCGCATCTACCGTCAGAACTGCCAGAACCTCGGCCTGCTCACCAGCACGGACCTGAGCCTGCTCCCGCGCATCCGGCGGGGTGAAGCCATTCCTCTGGCCGAGTTCACGGCGGGCCTGGATCCCGTCACCGCCGAGATCGTGCGCCGGGGCGGCCTCTTTGCTTACAACGCCGCGCGGCTGGCTGGGGAGGTGGTACCCCCTCTTCCGGCGACGGCACCGCGCCCGATGACGTACGCCGAAAAGTTGCTGGCCCGCCATGCGGTAACAGAGGCCACCTCGGGTCGCTTGGGCCTGCCCGCCGTGGCCCCCGGGGATGGCCTCTTCGTGAAGGCCGACTGGCGCTTCAGCCACGACTATGTGACCCCCATGGCCGCCCGCTTCCTGGCCCGTGCCCAGGGGCCGGAGGCGGTGCTGCACGACCCCGCCAGCATCCTGGCCTTTCGGGACCACCTCACCTTCCTCCACCACAGCATGAGCCCACAGCACCGAGCCCAGGGCCTTCTGGCGGTGGCGGATGAGCTGAAACCGGCCCAGGAGGCCTTCTGCCAGAAGCACGGCATCCGACTCCACGGCGAGCTTGCGGATGGCTCCGGCAGCGAGGGCATCTGCCACGCCCTCATGGCCGAGCGCTATGCCTGCCCCGGCCAACTGGTGGTAGGCACGGACTCGCACACGCCGCACGCCGGCGCGCTGGGCTGTCTGGCCTTCGGCGTCGGCACCACGGACATCGCCTGCGCCTGGGTGACGGGGGATGTGCGCATCACCGTCCCGCCCACCCTGCGGGTGCTGCTGCGGGGCCGCTTGCAGCCTGGCGTCTCGGCCAAGGACCTGGTGCTGAGCCTGCTGGCCCAGCCCTTCATCCGCGAGGGCGGCGCCCTGGGCCACGTGGTCGAGTACCAGGGGGAAGGCCTCCTGGACCTGGACACGGACGAGCGGGCCACCCTCACCAACATGGCTGCCGAGATCGGGGGCTTCACCGGTCTGGTGGCGCCGGATGCGGAGACCTGCCGCTTCCTGCGGGAGCGCCGGGGCCTCGACTTCACGGTGGAGCCCTGGATGCAGGGTGATGCGGACGCCACCTACGCCCACACGCTGGCGGTGGACTGCCAGGCCCTGGGGCCCATGCTGGCCCGCCCCGGCGACCCGGGCAACGGCGTGGCCCTGGCGGATCTGGCCGAGGCCATAACCATCCACATCGCCTACCTGGGCAGCTGCACCGGCGGCAAGCGGGAGGACCTGCGCCGGGCCTATGAAGCCATCCGCAGCGCTGCGGCCGAGGGCCGCCGGATCCCCGAGGGCGTGGCGTTCTTCGTGCAGTGCGGCAGCGAGGACGTGCGCCGCCATGCAGAGGAGCAGGGCTGGCTCCAGGCCTTCGAAGCCGTGGGCGCTGTGGTGCTGGGCAGCTCCTGCGGGGCCTGCATCAACGCCGGCCCCGGCGTGTCCAGCCACCCGGACCAGGTCACCCTCAGCGCCATCAACCGCAACTTCCCGGGCCGCAGCGGACCCGGCCAGATGTGGCTGGCCAGCCCCGCCACCGTGGCAGCCAGTGCCTTGGCGGGGTACATCGTGGGGGTGGACGCATGACCGATCCAGTCCTTGCAGCACACTACCGGACGCTGCTGCTGGCGGGCCTCGCCCGAGCGGGTGCGCCGGCCCTGGACTTGGCCGCGGATCGGGTGCTGGTGGTGGATCCGGCGACTCAGCGCCTGGGCCTGCTGGAGGGCGGCCGCCTGCTCTTTGAAGCCCCCGTCTCCACCGCCGCCAAGGGGCTGGGCTGCGTGGCGGACTCCTATCGGACCCCCACCGGCTGGCACCGCATCCACGCCCGCATCGGGGCCGGCGCAGAACCCGGCACCGTGTTCCGGAGTCGCCTCGCCACCGGCGAGGTCTGGCGCGGAGAGGTCTGCGAGGAGGACCTGATCCTCACCCGCGTCCTCACGCTGGAAGGGCTGGAGGCGGGCTGGAACCAGGGACCGGGCTGTGACTCCCTCGCCCGCTTCATCTACCTCCACGGCACCAACCAGGAACACCTGCTGGGGACACCGGTCTCCCACGGCTGCGTCCGCCTGGCCAACGACGCCGTAGCAGACCTCTTCGAACACCTCGCAGAGGGGGCTGCTGTCTTTATCGCCAATACTTTGGCCAGACCTGGGCGCCCCCCCCTGAGCGACCTCGGACGGTTGCACTTCGCCGGTGTGGCAGGTAGCGGCATGAGTGCCTTGGCCCAGTTCCTGGCCATGCAGGGAGGGCAAGCCAGCGGCAGTGACCGCAGCTTTGACCGGGGCCAGCGCCCGGAAGCCCGGTCCCTCCTCGAGGCTCTGGGCGTGGTCATCCATCCCCAGGACGGCGCTGGCCTCGCCGGCGACTGCTCGGGCCTGGTGGTGTCCACCGCCGTGGAAGAAGACACGCCCGATGTGGCTGCCGCCCGCCGCCTGGGCGTGCCCGTGCTCCACCGCTCGGAGCTCCTGGCCCACCTGGTGGCTCGCCACCGCACCCTGGCCATCACTGGCACCAGCGGCAAGTCCACCACCGTGGCCATGGCCTTTCAGATCCTGCGGGGCGCAGGGCGAGACCCCTCGGTCATCACGGGCGGAGAGCTCACCGCCCTCCAGGACGAGGGCCTGTGGGGCAATGCCTGGGCCGGGGCCTCCGACCTGCTGGTCATCGAGGCCGACGAGAGCGATGGCTCCGTGGTGCGCTATCACCCCGCCGTGGGCGTGCTGCTGAACCTCCAGCGCGACCACAAAGAGGAAGCGGCTGTCGCCGAGATGTTCCACACCTTCCGCGCCCAGGTGCGGGAGGCGCTGGTCGTGGGCGAGGCCACCAACCTCCAGCCCTTTGCCACCGGAGCCACGGTCTTCGGCTGCTCGGAGGCGGCCACCTTCCGCGCCGAAGATGTAGCAACCGGCCCCGAGGGCAGCACCTTCACCGTGCAGGGACGACCCTTCCGCCTGCCTGTCCCCGGCCGGCACAACCTGGAGAATGCTCTGGCGGCCATGGCGGCCTGTGCGGCCCTGGGTGTGCCCCTGGCGGCCATGGTCGAGCCCCTGGCGACCTTCCGGGGCGTGGCCCGGCGCTTCCAGGTGCTGGGCTCAGCCCGGGGCGTCACCGTGGTGGACGACTTCGGCCACAACCCGGCCAAGGTGGCGGCCTCCCTGCGCACGGCCCTCCTCCGCCTGGGCGGCGGCGGCCGGATCCTGGCGGTGTTTCAGCCCCACGGCTTCGGTCCCCTCCGCTTCCTGCGGGCGGACTTCGTGGCGACCTTCGCCGCCGAGCTGCGACCCGTGGACAAGCTCTGGTTTCTTGACGTCTTCTACGCCGGCGGCACCGCCGCCAAGGACATCAGCAGCGCCGAGGTGATCGCCGACATCGCCGCCCGAGGCACCGCCGCCGAGTGGGCCCCCTCCCGGGAATGGCTGGTGGCACGCCTCGCCGAAGAGGCCCAGCCGGGGGACCTCATCCCTGTGATGGGAGCCCGGGACCCCTCCCTCACCACGCTGACGCAGCAGATTCTGGCTGGGCTTACTTATCCAGCTCGAGCATGAGGGCGTAGCACTTCTCCAGCCGCACCTTCTGGATGCCGGCTGCAATCTTCTCGGCCTTCTCCTTCTCGCCCGCCAGGATGGCCGGTACCAGCTCCGTCTCCCGGGTGAGCTTGAAGGCCTCCCAGGTCTCCTTGAGCTCCTTGAACTGGGCGCTGCGCCCCGCCGGGGCCTTCAGCTTGGCCAGGTGCGCGCTGACCGCATTGGCCGTGTCCTTCACCACCTTCTGCTGCGCCTCGTCCCGCTTGGCCCGGTACAAGACCATGGTCACCAGTTCTTTCCGGGCCACCTCCACCTCCCCCTTGAGCACCGCAAACTCTCCGGCGGCAAGCGGGAGCGTGGCTCCCAGCAGCAGCGTGATCACGGGCAGGAGCAGGGGCATCCTCACGGCAGCCTCCAAGCATCCGCCTGGGCGACAGGCCCAGGGGGTTGCCAAGTGGATCGGCCTCATCCCGCCACTCTTGAGGACTGCGGTCATGCTTTCCATGGAGACTGCCGCTATACACTCAAGACAAGCGCAAAGAACCAGGGAGATCTCATGGACGAGGCAAGGACCATCCAGGCCGTGCGGGACCTCCTGCTGGGTCTGGGCCAGGATCCGGATGCCCCCGAGCTGAAGGACACCCCCGCCCGGGTGGCTGGCTTCTGGCAGGAGCGCCTCGCCGGCTATGGCGTGGACCTGGCCGCCGAGCTGCAGCCCCTGCCAGGCATCCTGGCGCCGGTACCCGTGATCCTGGAGCGCATCCCCTTCGTGAGCACCTGTGAGCACCACCTGGCCGCCTTCGAAGGCCACGCCACCGTGGGCTACCTGCCTGGAGAAGGGGGCACCGTGGGCCTCAGCAAGCTGGTGCGGGTGGTGCAGGCCTATGCCCTGCGCCTCCAAGTCCAAGAGCGCATGGTCCGGCAGATCGCCGAGGCCCTGCAGACCCACCTCCGCCCCGCCGCCTGGGGCGTGGAGCTGGTGGCCATCCACACCTGCATGAGTCACCGGGGCGTGCGCACGCCTGGAGTACCCGTGCGGACCACCCTGCTGGGCGGCGCCTGGGCGACCCAGCCCCCGCCCCCCTTCCGGAGCTGACATGATCCAGGTCCGCTCTGATCTCGACCGGAACCGGCTCTACATCACCATGGCCGGACGGCTCGAGGGCCCCGAGCGCCAGACGGCCATCATGGCCATCCTGGCCGAGGCGGCCAAGCTCACCGCAGGCTTTGGGGTGGTCTCCGACATCTCCGGGCTCCATGCCTCCGACCAGGATGGCTTCAAGGACTTCCTGCGCGCCAAGGAGGCCCTCAAGCTAAGGGGCGCGGGTCCCGTGGTCCGCGTGGTGAAGATCCCCCTCAGCCGCATCCAGGTGGAGCGGATCAGCACCGAAGCCGGCTTCGAAGCCGAAGCGGTCTTCACCCTGGAAGAGGCGGACCGCTGGCTGGACGAAGCCGAGGGGAAGCATTGAGCGAGACCGCCCCTGCCATCCGCATCTTCGTGGATGCGGATGCCTGCCCCGTAAAGGACGAAGTGTTCCGGGTGGCCCTCCGCTACGGTCTGCAGGTCTACCTGGTGGCCAATGCGCCCCTGCGGGTGCCCAAGAATCCGCTGTTCGAGTCGGTGGTGGTGGCCCGGGGCATCTTCGACGGTGCGGACGACTGGATCGTCGATCGCGTCACCCCGACCGACATCGCCGTGACGGCAGACATCCCACTGGCGGCCCGGTGCCTGGAGAAGGGGGCCCGGGCGCTGGATGCGAAGGGGCGGGTCTACACCCCCGAGTCCATCGGCGATGCCCTGGCCAGCCGCGAGCTTATGGCCAACCTGCGGGCCATGGGCGACATGGGCGGGGGTCCGGCCCCCTTCACGGCCCGGGACCGCTCAACATTTCTGCAGCGTCTGGACGACCTCATTCAGGCCATCCGGCGTGCCTCACGCTAGACTGGTCCAAAGGCAGGAGTGGGTCCAACCTTCGTGATGATCGGATAAGCCATGGCCAGGAAGCCCAACTACAACTTCGAAAAGCGTCAAAAGGACCTGGCCCGGGTCAAAAAGAAGGAAGAGAAGCTCCAGAAAAAGGCGCTGAAGAAGGACGCCCTGGGGAATGACATTCCGGAGACCGAAGGCTCCGAGTCCGAAGGCTCAGAAACCCCCACCGAGTAGGGTGGAGACTCTCGCTATTTCGTGAATTCGACTCTCGACCGGCCGGTAAATTCGGGTGTTCGAGGGTCGAATCATATTTGTATCTCTTTATTTATTAATTATTTAATGATTCGGCATGGCTCTGGCTATTCTCTCCTGCCGCCCCTTGCGGCCTTTCAGGAGACCCCATGTCCTTCATCGAATCCAAGACCCACCAGAACCTCAAGGCCGCCTTCGCTGGCGAGAGCCAGGCCAATCGCCGCTACACCTGGATGTCCCAGGTTGCCGAGAAGGAAGGTCTGCCCGAGGTGGCCGCCCTCTTCAAGCACAGCGCTGACGGCGAGACTGGCCATGCCCTCAAGCACCTGATGTACCTGGCCGAGCAGGCCGCCGACCCCGCCACGGGCCTGCCCCTGGGCAACACCCTGACCAACCTCAAGTCCGCCGTGGCCGGCGAGACCTACGAGTACACGGACATGTATCCCGAGTTCGTGCGGGCCGCCCAGGAAGAGGGCTACACCGAGATCGCCGCCTGGTTCGCCACCCTCGCCAAGGTGGAGCGCTTCCACGCGGGCCGCTTCCAGGACGCCCTGACCCGCCTCGAGGCCGGCACCATCGCTGCCCCGGATGCCGACATCGCCAAGCACGTCTAAGCCGCCTCCCGGAGCGCTCCATGCTGATCACCTTCGACGCCGCCACCGAGCGGGCCCGCTTTGAAGCCCGCCTGGGCTTCCTGGCTCGGCACGCTGCCCTGGCCCTGGTCCTGGCGGAGGGCATCACCTTCCAGCCCGAGACCCAGGAAAGCGTCGAAGACCAGGTGGTGGAAACCCTCTGGGCCGAGGGCCTGACCCTGGAGACCGCTCCCAGCGAGGATGTGGCTGAGTCTCGCGCGTCCTTTGCGGTGCTCTCGCCCCGCCGAGAGTCCGGGGGCACCTCCATCGCCGCCACCGTCATGCTGGCCTTCCCGGACGCCCTCCGGGAGGGACGGCTGGCGGCCCTCCAGACCTTCCCGGATAGCCTGCTGCTGGAGCTCTCCGATGGCTCCCGGGTGGCCCCCGCCGTGGACCGGGGCACCGCCGGCCCCCTGGACCGCCTGCCCTCGGTGCTGGCCCTGCGCTACCTGCTTCCGGACGGCCGCACTCCGGCCGCCCTTGTCTCCAACCACGCCGAGGTCCCGGGCCACTGGCCTGCGCCTGCCGCCTGGAGCACCTGGCTTTCCTGAGGAGATCCCATGAATCGATCTGTCATTGAACATTTGAATGCCGAGCTGGCCACCGCCTTTGTCCTGGCCCTGAACGCCAAGCGCTACCACTGGACCGTCACCGGCCCCCACTTCCGCGACTACCACCTCCGCTTCGAAGACCTCTACACCGCCGCCGACGGCACTGTGGATGAGCTGGCCGAGCGCATCCGCATGCTGGGCGGCGTGCCCCTGCACAGCCCCGCCCAGATCGAGGCCCAGACCCGGGCCACCATCTCCAGTCCCACGACCCGCCTGGACCCGGACGCCATGCTCCAGGAGGCCCTCGACAACGAGGAGGCCACCGTGGCTCTGCTTCATGCCGGCATCGAGCTGGCCAGCGCCGCCGGGGATCCGGGCACCGCCGACCTGCTCACCCGCTTCGTCCAGATCCACCAGAAAGAGGCCTGGTTCCTGCGGGAAATGGCCGCCTGATTCCCCCGTTCACTTAATCCCGACTTTTTTGGTAAACTACCCACTCAGCGCCCTGCGCTTCCAAGGAGAACTTCCATGGCCTACACCGCCAAGAGCTATGACCACCTCAAGGGTGGCGCCGTCAAGGGCCTCAGCGATGCCCAGCTGGACCAGCACTTCACCCTCTACAAGGGCTACGTCGGCAAGCTCAACGAGATCGAGGAGCGCCTGACCACGGTGGACAACACCAAGCCCAACTACTCCTTCAACGAGTTCAGCGAGCTGAAGCGCCGCGAGTCCGTGGCCTTCAACGGCTCCTTCCTGCACGAGCTCTACTTCGAAAACCTCGGCGCTGACAGCGATGTGAGCGCGGGCCTCAAGGCCGCCTTCGACGCCGCCGGTGGCCAGGACAAGGTGATCGCCGACCTGAAGGCCACGGCCATGGGCGGCCCCGGCTGGGCCCTGCTCACCCGCAACCGCCGCGACGGCAAGCTGCACACCTACTTCGTCGCCGAGCACCACCTGGGCCTGCCCATCGAGCAGGACCTACTCGTGGTCCTGGACAGCTGGGAGCACGCGTTCATGGTCGACTATGGAATTGCTCGCGCCAAGTACATCGAGACCTTCGTCGAGAACATCAAGTGGTCTGAGGTCTCCAAGCGCTTCGGCGCCTAAGGGCCTTTTCACCACGAAGACCACGAAGACCACGAAGAAGAGTGACCCTCTTTGTTCGTGGTCTTCCTGTCTTCGTGGTTAATAGCTCTAGCCTTTACTTCCCCTGGGCGGTGCGGCTGGCTCGGAGGACGGCGCGGAAGACTTCTTCGACGCCGGCGGCATCGAGGCCGGCTTCGTCAGCCCAGGTGCGGCGGGCCTTCAGCTGGGCGGCTTCGCGCTCGGGATCGTGGATGGGCAGTCCCAGTTCGGCCTTGGCGCGGCCCGCCCGCAGCCCCAGCTCCGTGCGGCGTGCCAGCAGGGCCACCAGCTCCTGGTCCAGGGTATCGATGTGATCCCGGGC
>CAITBU010000015.1 GCA_903890595.1 uncultured Holophagaceae bacterium
CCGAAGGCGCCATCCAGGTCCACCAGGTGGATGCGGCGGGCCCCGGCCTCGGCCAGGCGCTCGACCCATTCTTCGGGCTCGAAGTCATAGAAGGTGGCCTGCTTGAGGTCGCCGTGGCGGAGGCGGACCAGGCGGCCCTGCAGAAGATCGAGGCTGGGGATCAGTTGCATGACGCCTCCGGAGGGGTGGCAGGGGCGCCCATCCAGGCCAGGGCCGAGCGCAGGAGCTGCTGCCCGAAGGCACCAGACTTTTCAGGGTGAGGCTGGAAGCCGAGGACGTTGCCGCGGGCTTCCACGGCGGCGAAGGGGCGGCCGTGCTCGGCTCGGTAGACCGTGCCTGTGCCCGGCTCCAGGGCATAGCTGTGGACGAAGTAGAGCCAGCCCTCTGCGGCCTCAGGTAGGCCAGGGTGGCTGCTCTGGCTGGTGACCCGGCTCCAGCCCATGTGGGGCACCTTCACGCCAGGGCCCAGGCGCCGCACCAGGCCTGGGATGAGGCCCAGGCCCGAGGTTCGGGGTGCTTCTTCGCTGCCTTCGGAGAGCAGCTGCAGGCCCAGGCAGATGCCCAGCAGGGGCCGGCCTTCCGCCACGAAGCTAGGGATGGCGCCCCACCAGCCGCGGTCGACCAGGGAGCGGCGGGCAGACTCGAAGTGACCGACGCCCGGCAGGATGATGGGCCCGCGGTCCGCGGCCAGGTCCGGGGTGGTGGCTCGCCGGTGGTTCAGGCCCAGGCGGTCCAGGGCCCCCTCCAGCGAGGCCAGGTTGCCGGCATCGTAGTCGATGAGGGTGATGGGTGCGGAGGGGCTCATGAGGTGAGGGTCCCCTTGGTGGAGGGGACGTCGCTGCCCTCGATGCGGGTGGCCAGGCGCAGGGCCTTGGCCAGGGCCTTGAAGAGGGCCTCGATCTTGTGGTGGGTGTTCACGCCGCGGATCAGGTCGGCGTGGATGCAGAGCCCGCCGCGCATGGCGACGGCGATGAAGAACTCCCGCACCATCTCGGCCTGAAAGCCGTCGCCCAGGATCACGGGCGGCAGCTCCGGGGAGAACTCGCACCAGGGGCGGCCGGAGAGGTCCACCACCACCCGGGCCAGGGCCTCGTCCAGGGGCACATAGGCGTGGGCGAAGCGGGCCAGGCCGATCCGGTCACCCAGGGCTTCCTTCAGGGCGTCGCCCAGGCAGAGGCCCACATCCTCCACCAGGTGGTGGCTGTCCACGGGCAGGTCGCCCTTGGCGTCGATCTGGAGGCCGAAGCCGCCGTGCTTCGCCAGCTGGGCGAGCATGTGGTCGAAGTAGCCGAGCCCAGTCTTGATGAGGGTCTCGCCGCCATCCAGAGCGAGGCTGAGGTGCACCTGGGTTTCGGCGGTGGTGCGAGAGAGGGTGGCAGTCCTCATGGCAGCTCCTGGGTCAGGGTGGGGAGGAGGTCTCGGAGGGCGGGGGCCTGCAGGTCGTTGGGTTCGGCGAAGCGGGCGCGGTCGGGGCCGATGGCCGCGAAGCGCCAGGTGAGGTCGGGGCGCAGGGCCGCAGCGGTGCGCAGGCAGCGGGCGTCATCCACCGTATCCCCGGCGAAGACGATCTCCTCGGCACGGAAGGCATCGGCCAGCTGCAGCAGGCCAGCGGGCTCAGGCTTGCGCAGGTGGGGGGC
>CAITBU010000016.1 GCA_903890595.1 uncultured Holophagaceae bacterium
CCGCAGGGTGACCTGATAGCGCCCGGGCAGGATCATGCCACCGGGCTCCAGGCGGATCCGGGGCGAGCGGGGAGCGTCCCAGGTAAGCAACACGGACTCCCCCGGACGGACCTCCCGGGGCTCCAGGACGATGGTGCAGGGGGACTGGGCCTGGGCGAGGCACACGGTCATGGATAGGCAGAGCAACGGACGCATGGGGGGAGTGTAGCCCGAGTGGTCGGGGTCCGGATCGGTGCCGATTCCAGGAGGGGTCCTACCCCCCGGATATGGGGGTTCATTTAGGTCTGGACAGGACCGATATACTGAACCAGCGACTTCGATATTTTACTGCTCCACGCTTTCCTCCATGGGTGGAAGGGCCGACTCAGCAGGGCCTTCCGTTCTTCGGGGTTCTGATGGACGCTCCCCTGGACAGACCTCTGGCGCCCGGCGATCTGGTGGGTCGCTATCGAATCGAAGCCTTTGTGGCCGAAGGCGGCATGGGCCGGGTCTACCGGGCTTGGGACGGCATGCTGAACCGCACCGTGGCCCTGAAGACCATCCGGGGCGACCTGGCGGGGGATCGGCAGGTCATGAACCGCTTCCACAGGGAGGCGCAGCTCCTCGCCAAGCTGGACCATCCGGGCATCTGCCATGTGTATGACTGGCTGGACTACCACGGCACGCTGGTGATGGCCATGGAGTGGGTGGAGGGCACGCCCCTCAGCAGCCTCCTGGAGGGGGGGCCTCTGCCCATCCAGCAAGCGGCCCGCCTGCTGCGGGAGGTGGCGCTGGCCCTGGCTGCAGCGCATGCCAAGGGCGTGATCCACCGCGACCTGAAGCCCTCGAACATCTGCCTAACAGAGGGAGGGGGGGCCAAACTCCTGGACTTCGGCCTAGCCACGCTCCAGGGCGAAGCCCTCGCCCTGGAGACGCGGGTGGGCTGGGTGGGTGTGGAGGGGGAGGCTTCCACGGTGCCCTGCACAGCCCCGGAAGACCGCCTCACCCAGTCCGGGGCCATCCTGGGAACCCGGGGCTTCATGGCGCCGGAGCTGCTGATGGGGGAGGCCGCCAGTGCTGCGGCAGACCTCTACGCCCTGGGGGTGGTGGCCTCCCTGCTCCTCACGGGACGCAAGGACCCCACCGGCCCGGAGGCAGGGCTTCCCTGGGTTCGCCAGTCCCTGGAGCGCCGCTCCGCTTCAGGGCACCACCACTCTGGGCCCCTGCCAACCATGCCAAACACCCTCTGGCACCTGGTGGACGACCTGCTGGCCCTGGCTCCCTCTGCTCGACCTTCCGCCCAGGAGGTGGTGCAGTCCCTGGATCGGATGCTGGCCCCCCGCTCCTCGGTGTGGTGGTCCAGTGCCACTGCGGTGCTCACGCTGGCTGTGGTGGCCCTGGGGCTGTGGTTATACAGCCGGGGTGCGATCCCCGAGTATTCCCGGACCCACCACGCCCGCCTGGTGGTGGTCCCGGTCCTGAACCACACAGGCTCAGCGAGCCTGGCTACAGCGGTGGAGTTCACGACTACCGAGTTGCTCGAGTACGTGCTCCGGGCCTTCCCCCAGGTGGAGGTGGTGCGGGACGGTCCCAGCCGCGACACCGGTGTGACCGCCCGCCAGAGTCGGGAGGACCGAGGGGAGGCGCCGGAACGGGACTTCCTCCGCCGCCTGGTGGCCCGCACCGGGGCGGACCTGGTGCTGACGGGAGATGTGTCCCTAGACCCTGGCACAAGGCGGCCCATTCTGCGGGTGCGGGTGCTGAACCCAAACGGCGACCTCCGCGTTAGCCGAGAGACCTCCTCCAGCGGCCTCGAGTATGAGCCCAACCGGTCGGTGCCGGCCGTGCTGCGGCAACTGGACCGAACCTTCTCCCCCCTTGGGCGGCCTGGGGACTTCCCGCCCATGCCCTCACGGGGAACCTTGGAGGCCTATGCCCGTGGCCTGGAGCAGAACAAGAAGGGCGATGCCGCCGGAGCTCTGACTTTGCTGGGAGGGGCCGCCCAAGAGGCCAACCAGTTCGCTCCTGCGATCCTGGGGTACGCCTCGGCCCTGCGCCGCAGTGCGGATTCCCGCGCCCTGCCCACCCTCATGTGGGCCCAAGCTGTGGCCCGGGAGTCCGGTGACCGCCATACCCAAATTCGGGCGATCCTCGAGCGGGCCTACCTGGCCTACCCGGATGCTGCCCAGGAGCCCCTGCTCCAGGAGGCCCTCGCCCTGGCCCGGACCTCCGGGGACAAGGACCTCCAGGCCACCTTGCTGAATGAGCTCGGAGTTTACTTGACCGGCAAGGGGAACCGGGCGGAGGCCAAGCAGCAGCTCCTTTCCGCCCAGGCACTGGCTGCAGGGCATGGCAGCCGCTGGGTAAGACACAACATCCTGGTGAACCTGGCCAACCTGGTTATCGCGGATGGGAAGCCCCTGGAGGCGCGGCTGCTCTACCAGGAGCTCATTGCCAATGCGGATGTCCTGGAGGACTGGGCGCACATCGCCGTGTCGCGAAACAACCTGGCCATCCTCGATTTCAATGCGGGTCGAGCGGCAGACGCGGAGCGGGTCTGGGAGGAGGTGCGCCAGGTCCGGGCGGCGCACGGGGATGCCCCCGGGGAGTGCCGGGTGCTGCTGAACCTGGGCATCGTGGCCTTCATGCAGGGGCACTTCGACCAGGCCCAGGCCCGCCTCCGGTTGGCCTTGGAGGGTAGCCGCAAGCTGGGCGAGGTGCAGACCCAGGGCAGGGTCCTCTACCGCCTCGGGGATATTCAGCGGGCCCAGGGCAAGCTGCCCCAGGCTACCGTGAGCCTGTTGGAGGCCAGGGTCCTTCTCTCCCGCCTAGGCAATCCCAGCAACCAGGCCGATGTCCTGGCCGCACTGGCAGAGTGCAAGGCCCGCCAGCGGGAGTTCGGCGAGGCCGAGCGCCTGCTGGAGGAGGCCCGTAGCCTCGCCAAGGGGGACCGCCCCCAGATCTGGCGGTCTCGGGCATGGCTCCAGCACTTGCGCGGGCAGCACCGGGAGGCACAGGCCTCTCTGGCCATGGCCATGGCGGACCCGAACCACGACGACCCGGAACACCAACCCGAGCTGCGCACCCTCGCCGCCACCTGGCGGACTTCCCCCTGAGGGTCCAATACAAGGCCTTCACCTTCCAACCCCACCCCAAGGAGCCTGAACCATGCCCAAAGCCTCTCCGACTCCCAAAAAGGGCCAGACCTCCCCATTCGCCATCAAGGGCCCCTACCGGCTATGGGATGGCGAATTCGATGTTCTAGACCAGGCCTGGACATTCACAATCAGAGTGGACGGGTCCCGTCATTGCATCCTCACTGGTCCCAATGGGGTTCCTGTGGAGGTCTTCCTCCAGGCCGGGACCTACAAGATCAAGTTCCCCCCGGGCTCGATGTCCCCACTTAGAAGCTTCGCCATCGATCCCGACCCGGGCACGGGTCGGATAATTCCCTAGCTGGTTCTGGTCGCAGTTGCGCCCCGGCGGCCAGGCCGCCGGGGTGGGCGGGTCACAGGCGCAGGGAGGTCTCAGCGGCGCAGGTTGGGTGCTCCTTGATGGCTTCTAACTGGAGCAGGTACCAGCCGAAGGCTGCTAGCAGCGCTGGTCCCGCCTGGTGGTGGTGGGGCGGCAGCGCTTCCACAGCACCCACTGCCGTACCCCCCGGGACGTGAAGGCGGTGGGAGCGGTCGGGCATGACGGTGAGGCGGACCAGGGGC
>CAITBU010000017.1 GCA_903890595.1 uncultured Holophagaceae bacterium
CAGCATCATCCTCTGCGCAGGCCAGGACTCTGTGCGAGACCTGGCGGCGCCCCTGCAGGCCCTGGGTCGGCCCGTACACCTCATCGGCGGAGCAGAGCTGGCCGCCGAGCTCGACGCCCAGCGGGCCATCCGCCAGGGAGCTGAGCTGGCGGCACGCATTTGAGCCCAGGAGCCCCCCGGAGCGGCGCCGCATGACCGCCCTGCCCCAGGTGTCTGCCACCGCCGCCCGGCGCCTATTTATGGGCGCTCAGGGCCTGCTGGACGACCCCACCCGCCGAGTCACCACCCCCAGCCTCCTGGCCCTGATCCAGCGCCTGGGCTTCGTGCAGATCGACAGCATCAACGTGGTGGCCCGGGCCCACGACCTCACCCTGGCCACCCGCCGGGACGCCTACCGGCCCGAGCACCTGCGCCGCCTGCTGGAGGACCGCCAGGACCTCTTCGAGGGCTTCACCCACGATGCCTCCGCCATACCCACGGCGTGGTATCCCCACTGGCAGCCCCGGTTTCAGCGGGACCGGGGCCGGCTCCAGGGGCACGCCTGGTGGCAGCACCACTTCCGGGGCACGGACGCCGCGCAGGTGGTGGCCGCCGTGCGGGACCGCATCGCTCAGGAGGGACCACTGAAGTCCTCGGACTTCGAGCACCCGGACCGCCGGGGCCCCTGGTGGGGCTGGAAACCCCAGAAGGCCGCCCTGGACTTCCTCTGGCGCAGCGGCGAGCTGCTGGTGCCTCGCCGGGAGGGCTTCCAGAAGGTCTACGACCTGGCCGAGCGCGTCTTGCCGGTGGCCCACGCCCTGCCCTGCCCTGACCTTGAAATGCACTGCGAGTGGGCCTGTGCCACGGCGGCCGAGCGCCTCCAGGTCTTCACCCCCCGGGAGCTGGCGGGCTACTGGGACACCATCGACCTCGCAGCGGCCCGGGCCTGGTGCCAGGCCGCCGCCCGGTCCGGGCGCATCCTCCCCGTGGCGGTGACGACGGTCGCCGGTGAGCAGCAGTCGGCCTTTGCCCTGGCCACCTGGGAGACCACCCTCGCCAGCCTGCCGGAGCCCCCGGAGCGCACCCGCCTGCTGTGTCCTTTTGATCCAGTGCTGCGAGACCGGAGCCGGGCCCTGGCCCGCTTCGGCTTCGACTACCGCTTCGAGGCCTTCGTGCCCGAGGCCCGCCGCCGCCACGGCTACTACGTCCTGCCCATCCTGGAGGGGGACCGCCTGGTGGGTCGCCTCGACCCCAAGCTGCACCGAGCCACAGGCGTGCTGGAGGTCCGGGGCCTCTGGTGGGAGCCCGGCATCCGCAATACCCGGGCACGGAAGGCTGGCCTGAACGAGGCCTTGGAGCGCCTGGCCACCTTCACGGGGGCCCATCGTATTCAGAGGACTTGCTGATCAGGCTATGCTGGCCCCATGTCTGCGCCCAAGAGTCCCCTTCTGAACCGCTTGCACAGCGCAAGGGGGCTGTCCCCCAGCCAGCGCCAGATCGCCGACTGCCTCATTGCCAACATGCACGAGGCGGCCCTCTGGGGCGTGGAGGAGCTGGCAGCCAAGTCCAAGACCTGCGTCGCCACGGTGGTGCGCTTCGCCAAGAAGCTGGAGTACTCGGGCTACCTGGAGATGCGGAAGGCCCTGGTGACTGCGGCGAAGCGGCACTACGGGCGGGGCGAGCAGCTCCTCCAGGCCCCGGTGCAGGCCTCGGCCACCCTGCTGGAGGTCGCCCGCCGGGACATCCGCAACATCGACACGCTGGTGAAAGCCGTCAACGAGGACCTGCTCCAGCGGGTGGTCAAGCAGATCCAAGGCAGCCGGCTCCGGCTTGCCATCGGCGACGGCGTCTCTGCCCTCATGGCCCGCCAGCTGGCCTACCTGTTGATCAACACCGGCGTCCCCGTCATGGAGGGCAACCCTGCGGACTTTGCCACCCAGGTGGGCATGCTGGACTCCAAGGACCTGCTCATCGCCATCAGCATCACCCCCTACACCCAGGAGACCCTGGACGCCGCCGCCTATGCCCGGAAGCGAGGGGTGCCGGTCCTGGCCTTCACGGACAACCTGAGTGGCCCCCTGGCCCGCTCCGCCAACCTGGCCCTGCCCATCCCCGGCGAGAACCTGCTGTTCTCCCACAGCGTCACAGCCTTTGGGGTGCTGGCCCACGCCATTGCCACCTCCATTGCCAGCCAGGACCCCCAGCAGTCCCTCACCAAGCTCCGGGAAGTGGAGCGGGTAGCCCGGCAAAAATTCGCCAGGACCTAGGGATGACCGCAGGTTGTAGGGCCCGGAAAGACCCAGGGCGAGGGTGAATAAAAACTTGACTCTATCCACACAAAAGCATTACTTTTTGGTCATCATTCCCATTCCCAACCGGAGGCAGCATGGCTAGAAGGTCCTTCAATCCCTGTTTCAGCGCACTCCTGCTGACCCTGGTGGCAGCCCCGACGGCCCTGGTGGCCCAGACGGCGTCCACCTCGGCCCTGGCGGGCACGATCAAAGATGCCGCTGGCAATCCCGTCGCCGGCGCCAAGATCCGCATCACCTCGAACGCCATGATCGGTGGAGAGCGCGCAGCCGTCAGCGCCGCCAATGGCGCCTACCGCTTCTCAGCGCTGCCTCCGGGCCGCTACAAGATTGTGGTGACCGCTCCAGACCGCCTCACCCTCACCCAGTCCGAGAACCTGGAGCTGGGCCAGACTTCCACCGTCAACTGGAAGTTCCCAGCTGGCAACGCCGGCACCACGGTTGAGGTGGTCGCTGCCGCCAGCAGTGCGGAAGCCAGTGTGGTCGCCCTCACCCAGAACTACGACACCACCGCCTTGGCCACCCTCCCCGTGGAGCGCTCCATCGCAGCGATCATGGACCTCACCCCCGGCGTGAACGGGAACCGGGCCTGGGGCGGCTACTCCGGCGAGAACGCCTACATGATGGACGGCGTGAACATCAGCGATCCCTCCGGTGGCACCGTCTGGATCTTCCCGAACATCGACTGGTTCTCCGATGTGCAGGTGGCTGGCCTGGGTGCCAACGCTGAGTTCGGCGGCTTCATGGGCGGCTTCGTCAACGGCATCGTCAAGCGCGGCGGCAACACCGTGGAGGGCAGCCTCACCGCCTACTTTGCCGACTCCAAGTGGCAGGCCCGGATCAACGCCAACCACCCCAACCTGCCGAACTCGGACAAGGACATCCTCCCGTCCAAGAACTGGGACGTGGCCGTCAGCGTTGGCGGCCCCATCATCAAGGACAAGCTC
>CAITBU010000018.1 GCA_903890595.1 uncultured Holophagaceae bacterium
GCCCGGGAGCGCACCTCGGACTTCGCCCAGAACGGCGAGGGCCTGCAGGGCGGCGAGGCGCCCCTGGTGGTCTACGCCTCGGACCAGGGGCACAGCAGCATCGAGAAGGCGGCCCTGCTGGCGGGCTTCGGCCGGAGCTTCCTGCGGCTCATTCCCACGGACGCGAGCCACGCCCTGCGGGTGGACCTGCTGCGGGCCGAAATTGAAAAGGACCTGGCCTGCGGCTTCCGGCCCTCCGCCATCGTGGCCGCCGTGGGCACCACGGGCACCACGGCCCTGGATCCCGTGGCCGAGCTGGCGGCCCTGGCCCAGGAGCACGGCCTCTGGCTGCATGTGGACGCGGCCCTGGCGGGCACGGCCATGGTGCTGCCCGAGTGCCGGTGGATGTGGGCGGGCATCGAGGGCGCCGACAGCCTGGTCTTCAACCCCCACAAGTGGATGGGCGTGGGCTTCGACTTCAGCGCCTACTTCGTGCGGGACCCCCAGCACCTCATCCGCGTCATGAGCACCAACCCCATCTACCTGCGCACCGCCCAGGACGGCCAGGTGAGCAACTTCCGGGACTGGCACATCCAGCTGGGCCGCCGCTTCCGGGCCCTCAAGCTGTGGTTCTACCTCATGGATGTGGGCGTGGAAGGCCTGCAGGCCCGCCTGCGCCGGGACCTGGAGCACACCCGGTGGCTGCAGGCCCAGGTGGACGCCGCCCCGGACTGGGAGCGCCTAGCCCCCGCCCCCCTGCAGACCCTCTGCCTCCGCCACCGCAAGCCCGGCCTGGACGAGCCCGCCCTCGCCGCCCACAACCTCGCCATCGCCCAGCGCATCAACGACAGCGGCAGAGCCTACCTGACGCCATCCGTCCTCAAAGGCACCCAGATGCTAAGAGTCAGCATCGGCGCCGAGACCACCGAGCGGAGGCACGTCGAGGCGCTCTGGACCCTGCTCACCCAGGCTGCGGCGGAGTAAAACCGCCGCAGATGAAAAACTGATTTTTTAACCACAAAGAGCACAAAGAGCACAAAGGGCACAAAGGGCACAGAGGAATACACCCATGGTGCCCTTTGCCGTTTTGCGGTTATCCCCTTCATCCCCTTCATCCCTGTTTCAAAAGCTTTTGACGGGGATCAAAGGGATGGACGGGGATAACTGCCATTTTCACTTTTTGTGTTCTTTGTGTTCTTTGTGGTTAATCGCTTTTGCTTTTCACTCGGTCGTCCTCTGCGGTAGCCCGCTGTCCGGATGCGGCAGGCCTTCGCCTCAGTGGTAGGCCTTGTCGTGGTCTGCTTCCACATAGCGCAAGGTGAGGGTGTCGCCGCGTAAGGTGGCCAGGGCCCGGGCCGCACGGGTGACCCGCAGGGAATACAGGGCGGTTCCGTCTGGCCCCTTCAGATTGGTCAGCTTCTCCAGATGCACGCCCTGGTGCCTGAGCAGCTCGGCCAGGCTGAGCAGTCCTGCCACCTCGAGCATCTTCAGGACACCGCGCCGGACGGGCAGCTCCTGAAGCAGGGCGGACGCCAGGAAGCTGGGGGTGATCTCCAGCTTCACTTCGCCAGCTTCTTCAGGAAGGCCTTTCCTTCGGCACTGTCCAGGCTGATGGGCGTTTCCTGGAAGGACTGGGCCACGGCCGCCTGAACCTCGGGACGCCAGGCCCAGAGCTGATGCTCAGGCAC
>CAITBU010000019.1 GCA_903890595.1 uncultured Holophagaceae bacterium
CCCTGCACCATCGTCCTGGAGCCCCGGGAGGTCCGTCCGGGGGAGTCCGTGTTGCTTACCTGGGACGCTCCCCGCTCGCCCCGGATCCGCCTGGAGCCCGGTGGCATGATCCTGCCCGGGCGCTATCAGGTCACCCTGCGGCCCGGCTACACCACGACCTATCGGGTCTTCGACGCCAACCCGGGCGGACCGGAGCTGGCCCACGCCGAGGCCAAGGTCACGCCGGGCCTGCCCCTGGGAGAGCCAGCCCGCATCTGCTCCTTCGACGCCAGCACGCAGGCCGTGCTGCCCGGTGAGCCCGTGGTGCTCAAGTGGGAGTGCGCCGGCAGCGCCAAGGTGCGCCTGGAGCCCGGCGGCATGGAGCTGGACGGCAAGAGCGAAGTCATCGTGACGCCCCAGGAGAACACCCGCTACACCATCACGGCCAGCAACGCGGCGGGGGGCCAGAGCCGCACCTTGGAAGTCGCCGTCCTGGGTCGCCTGACGGCCTCCAGTCTGCCGCCACCCGCCCCTGTCTGCACCTTCACCGCCAGCCGCCAGGTGGTCCGCCCCGGCGAGCAGGTGGAGCTCCGCTGGTCCTGCCAGGGCAACGCCCGGGTCCGCCTCGACCCCGGTGGCCTCGAGCTCGATGGCAACTCCAGCATTGCGGTCGTCCCAGACCGCACCACGGTCTACACCCTGTCCGTGACCAGCCTGCTGGGGGGTTCCTCCCGCAGCCTGGAAGTGCGCGTGGAAGAGGTCCGCCGGGTGCTGACGGAAAAGGACCTGGAGAGCGTCGAGGAAGCCATCAAGCCCCTGGACCAGATGGACCTGGGGGAGGCGCTCCACCGGGGCGAGGCCCTGCGAGAGGCGGCCCCTGAAGGCTCCTGGACCCTGCGGATGGTCATCTCCGGTGCAGCTTACGGCCTGAAGCAGGTGGCCCGCGCCGCCGGACCCCGCGCCACGGAGGTCATGATCCTGCCTTATCCCCGCAAGGACGGTGTGCGCTTCTGGCAGGGCTGCTTCGGGGTGTACCCCACCCAGGCGGCGGCCCTCAAGGCCTGGCGCAGCGCGCCGGAAGCCCTCCGCAAGGTCTATGCTGATGCCTTGCCCCAGCGCCTCCGCAAGCCGGCCCCCAAGCCCGAGGAAGCGGTGCCGAAGCCCTGACCTGGTTCTCGGCTGGACCCCGCTGAAAAAGCGCTCCACGAAGTACACGAAGGCGCCCTGCGGGCGCAGGGAGCACACAAATGCACTCCGACCCATACCGGGCTTCCCCAAGGGGGCGGCGGCTGGCTGCGGCCCTAAAAAGCCGTTCCAGCCGCCGCCCCCTTGGCCGGTCGCATGCGACCGGGGGCCGCAGGCCCGGAACCCCGTCGACGCTGCTAATGCGCCCTCGTGTCCCTTCAGATCAGTTCTTCGTGTCCTTGGTGGAGGTCCTTCAAGGCTCCGAGCGGATGACCGTCACCTCAAAGGACTCCCCCACCATGTGGGCGTCCTGGGTGTCCACCACGAAGTAGATCGTGCGGGCCTCCGGGCCCGGGTTGCGGTAGCTGGCGCGGGGCTCCCCGCTGGGGATGCGGTTCTGGAGCAAGCCCGGCTCCTCCTGGCCCCAGGCGTTCATGGCCAGGACCCGGAACCAGCCCTTGCGGCCATCCACCACCTGGACTGTGACCGAGCCGCCACCCGGCACCTCGATGGCGTAGGCCCGCCAGCCGCTCTGGTCCGGCACCTTGTCCTGGATGCGGAGGCTCCCCGCCGGCAGCTGCAGAGCTGGTATGGACGGCCCTCGGCGCGAGGCCGCCCGGGCCTGGCCGATGATGCCGCGCTCGGCACCCAGGTCCGGCACCCGAGGGGGCATGGGACCCCGGGCGGCAGGGGGTAGATCCTTGGCCTCCACCAGGGGCAGGGGCGCCTGGGGGACCTGGAGCAGAAGGAAGGGAACAGTGACGAGTACGTGGAGCATGGGCACCTCCATCCATGAGATGCCTTCAAGGGGCTGAGGGTTGCATTAGATCCGGCCCAGGAGGTCCTCGGCTACCCGTTCCGCCGCCCCGGGGGCACCCAGGCGGCCCCGCACCTCGGCCAGCCCCAAGCGGAGTGCTGCGGCCTCAGTGGGGTCCAGGAGGCGGGTAAGCAGCGTCCCCAGTCGGGCTGGGGTCACTTCGCCCTGCAGCAGCTCCGGGGCAATCTCCCGGCCAGCCACCACATTGGCCAGGCCGAAGTGCGGCACGCTGACCAGCCAGCGGGCCAGCAGGTAGGTGAGGGCCTGCAGGCGGTACACGATGCCGAACGGCGTGCCCAGCAGGGCCGTCTCCAGGGTGGCCGTACCTGAGGCCACCAGGGCTGCATCCGCATGGGCCCGGGCGGCATACGTGAGGCCCTCCACCAGCTTCACGGGAGCATCCCCCAGGTGGCTGGCCACGAAGGCTGCGTCCAAGGTCGGGGCCACGGGCAGCACCCACTGGACCTCCGGGCGGGCCGTCTGCCAATCCCGGACCAGCTGGGCCATGGGCGGCAGGAGGCGCTCGATCTCCCCCCGGCGACTGCCCGGCAGGAGGGCCACCAGGGGGCGAGCGGGATCCAGCCCGGTGGCGGTGAAGAAGACCTCGCGGTCGCACTCCGGCACCACCAGATCCACCAGTGGGTGGCCCAGGAACCGGGCGTCCACCGGCAGGCCCAGGAACAGCGCCGGCTCGAAGTCGAAGAGGCAGTAGAGGGTGTCCAGGGTCCGCCCCAGCACCGGGATACGGCCCTTTTTCCAGGCCCAGACCTGGGGGCACACGTACTGGTGCAGACCCACGCCGGGCATGCGCTGGCGCAGGGCCTTGGCGAGGCGCAGGTTGAAGCCGGGGTAGTCGATGAGCAGGGCGCCGTCGATGGCCTCTTCCTTTGCGGCCGCCAGGATGGCATCGAAGAGGCGGTTCAGCCTGGGCAGGTGCTTGATGACCTCGATAAAGCCCACCACGGCCAGGTCCTCCACCCCCGCCAACTTGCGGTCCAGGTAGGGCGCCATGCGGGGGCCACCCACGCCGATGATCCGCAGGTCCGGGTCCCGCTCCTTGAGGCAGCGCAGGAGCTCAGCGCCGTGGAGGTCGCCCGAGTCCTCGCCTGCCACCACCAGCAGGGTGCGGCTCAAAGCTGACCTCCATCCCGGTCCCAGTGGCTGCCGAAGACCAAGCTGTCATCGGGAACCACCGGCCGGCCCAGGGCCGTGGCGGGCATCTCGGCGGGGAACAGCACTGGCGGGTGGGCCGCCGTCAGGGCCGCGGCCTGCGTGCGGAAGGTGCTGGGATCCGAGGCCGCCAGCGCCATGTCCCAGCGATAGCCCAGGGCCTGCAAGGGGCGCAGGTCCGAGTCCGGTGCGCAGACCCCGCACCAGAGGCGATCCGCCAGGGGCTCCGGGTCGGCGGTGCCAGGGTGCCAGCAGAAGCCCACGGCCTCGGCCCGGGCCTGCTTCATCAGCTCCAGGACCGGCTCCTCGGCCCCGGCGGCCAGGCGCAGGGCCAGCTTCACGCCCCGGCCGGACATGGCCTCCAGCAGGGCTTCGAGCAAGCCCAGGAGGCGAAAGCCCGCCTCGCGGCCCTCCGGGCGGGCCACGGGCAACACCAGAAAGTCCATGCCCAGGCCCAGGGCCAGGACCGCCAGGGCCTCGTCCAGGGGGGCCTCACCCGGCAGGTGGACGGCATGGATGGCCAGGCCGTGCCGCCGGATCGGCCCCCAGGCCGGGTGGAGACTGCCCTCCCAGCGGAGCATGAGGGGGGCCAGTGGCACCCAGGGGGCGGGGTCCGCACCGGACGGAATCAGAGGGAGGAACCGCATGGGTTTATGATGAAGCATCGGAGGGGCCATGGGCCGCATTTTCACCCTGGAAGAAGCCCGGGAGCTGCTGCCGCAGGTGCAGACCACCACGGAGCCCGTCTTTCACCTGGCCGCCAGCCTGACTGAGGAGCTGAGCCAAGCAGAGGAGGCCGGGGACGAGGACCGGATGACGGAGCTGCGGGACCGCCTCCAGACCCTGGTGCAGAGCTGGCAACAGGCCATGCAGGACCTCGAAGCCGACGTGAAGGGCCTCTGGCTCGTGGACTTTGACTCTGGAGATGGGTACTGGTGCTGGGCCTACCCCGAGACCAGCCTGGACCACTGGCACAGCTACGAAGGCGGCTTCCGCTCCCGCATGCCCGTGGACCAGCGACCGGGCGTGCAGGCCTGAAAGCGCCACCACAACAAAAGCAAAAGCGGTTTAACCACAAAGAAGACAAAGAACACAAAAGGTGCCAAAAAAATCTGCGGAGATTCGTTCCCTGTCCAAGGCCGCTGAGGCTCGGGAATCCGACTTCCGCAGCCTGGTGCTGGCGGTGGTGGCGCAGGTCCCGGTGGGGAAGCTGGTCAGCTATGGCCAGGTAGCGGCCCTCACGGGCTTCCCCCAGCGGCCCCGGCAGGTGGGCATGGTGCTATCGGGTCTGCCGGAAGGCACCCTCCTGCCCTGGCACCGGGTGGTCAACACCCGGGGCTACGTACCCAGCCGGGGCCGCTGGTGGGGCGCCTTCGAGCAGATCGGCCGCCTGCGGGACGAGGGCATCGCCGTGGACGACCTGGGCAACCTGGATCTGGAAGCCCATCGCTGGCGGCCCTGAATCCTCAGATACACTGAGCCCTGGAGGACCCCATGAAGGTGCGCGTGTCGGTGCAGTTGAAGCCCGGGATCCTGGATCCCCAGGGCAAAGCAGTGGAACAGGGTCTTCATGGGTTTGGCTTCGAGGTGGAGCACGTGCGCATCGGCCGCCTCATCGAGATGGATGTGCCGGGTACTGACCCTGCCGACGTGCAGGCCAGGGCCCTCGCCATGTGCGAGAAGCTGCTGGTCAATCCCGTGATGGAGAAAGCCTCCATCGAGGTTCTGTGATGCGTGTGGCGGTCCCGGTCTTCCCGGGCTCCAACTGCGATCACGACGCCCTCCACGCCTGTGGCACGGTGATGGGCTGGGACACGATCCCCGTCTGGCACCAGGAAACCCACCTGCCTCCGAATACAGACCTGGTCTTCGTGCCCGGGGGCTTCAGCTACGGCGACTACCTGCGCTGCGGCGCCATTGCGGCCCTCGCGCCCATCATGGCGGACGTCAAGCGGCATGCTGACAGTGGCGGCCTGGTGCTGGGGGTCTGCAACGGCTTCCAAATCCTGTGCGAGGCCCATCTCCTGCCTGGGGCCCTGCTGCGCAACGAGTCCCTCCGCTTCATCCACCGGGACGTGCACCTGCGGGTGGAGCGAGCGGACCTGCCCTTCACCCGAGCCATGCAGCCGGGTGCCGTGTTTCAGGTCCCCATCGCCCACGCCGAAGGCAACTTCACCCTGGACCCGGCGGAGCTGATCGATCTGGAAGCCAGGGGCGGTGTGGCCTTCCGCTACTGCTCGCCAACGGGCAGCATCGGCGAGGACCAC
>CAITBU010000020.1 GCA_903890595.1 uncultured Holophagaceae bacterium
GGCCCACTTCGTTCAGGCGGAGGATGTTGTGCAGGCTCAGGGCGGACGAGATGGCCGAGCGGTTGCGGTCGGGGGCCACGGTCACCACCCGCCCGAAGGGGGCGGCCGCCTTCGCCAGGGCCGCAATCCCCGGGGCCCAGAGGCCGTCATCGTTGGTGAGCAGGATCAGGCGTTCAGACATGGAGCCAGTGTAGCAACAGGGGGCGGCCTCAGCCGGCTTCCCGTCCTGGTGTGCACCTCCTGGACCTCAGGGCGTGCGCACCAAGGGCTGGCTGGGGGTCGTGCTCATGCCGCTGGAGCTCCGCGCCAGCACCCGGAGGTGCAGGGTTCCCTCTGGCGGTAGGGCAAAGCTGGTCTCGGTCGCTCCGAGGATGCCACTGATGCACTCGAAGTCATCTTCCTCGCCGGAGAAGGAGCGCCAGACTGTGTAGCCTAGGGCATCGGGAGCGGCCTGCCAGCTCAGGCGGTTGCCCGCGAGCGTGAGCTGGGTGGGCTGCCCGGGATCAGGCTCGCCCGGGATGATGATGTCCAGGGCCCCAAGGGCGTCGCTGAGGTTGCCGGTGGCGTCCACGGAGCGCAGGGTGTAGCGCTGGAACCCAGCGGGGGGCGTCTTGTCCAGGTAGCTCAGCTGCTGGATCGGAGTGGGGGTGAGGCGCTCGGCGGGACCGGTGGGGCTGCCGGCCTTGGCCTCACCGCCAACGAGGGTGTAGGCCATGGGCTGGCGGTCCACGACGACGCCTGTTAAGTCCCTGGCAGGAAGCTGGGTCCAGGACAAGGCGACTTCCAGTCGGCCGGGGAGGCCCGGTCGGAGGTCCGCAGCACCCACAGCCGGGCTGGGTGGCGCAACGATGTCGGGGAGGCGAACCTCAATGGGCTCGCTGATGGGGCCCGCCACCGTGCGGCCGAATTCCTTGGTGAAGGCCTGGACCCGGAAGTAGAAGGTCGCTCCGCCATACTGGGCAACCTCTGCGGGGAAGGCGACGACGAACCGCTCTGCTGCTACGGGGGTCTCGTTGACCCGTGTGAAGGTGCCAGGACCGGCCTTGGGGACCAGGCTGGCCATGTGGTCCTTGCGGGCCGCAGACAGGCTTAGGCCTCCACCTTGATAGGCCACCAGTCCCTTGGAGGCCTGGAGGTGCTGGGCAGCCGTGGATGCAATAATGCCGGGCGCAGGAGGCGCGCCCTGAAGCTCCGGGCGGGCTGCGGCACTCATCAGCCCCGCGTTCTTAAGGGCGCCCATGGCAGTGGGCGCCGGGCCCCGGTCAAAGATATGGATACCGGGCTGGAACGCCACCTTGGGGCGGGGCAGGGAGACCCTCTCCATCTGCTGCGGTGCCTTCTGGATCACATACTCAAGCGGAAGGCCCTGGATGGGTTTCGCCCACTCGAGGAGTACATGGATCTCCTTGGGCGGTGGTGGGGCCACCAGCATGGGGTTGATGCTGCGGGGGACCTTCACAAGGGTTGGCGTGATGACCGCGGTCGCTTTGAGGGAGCTGCTGTCACTGGAGAGGGGCAGCCCCTTGGCTGGGGATACCTTGGCTGCTGCCGCGCTCACGGCGAGGCCCCGGGACCTGGGCTGCGAGGGGAGCTTGGGGGCGACATAGGGGGTGATGCCCCCATCACCGACCTTGCCCAGCTGGATCTCTGCCCTTGGGCCGCCCAGGGCACCAGAGGGCAGCACCCGGTCGGCGGGGCGGAGAAAGCGCCGCGATGGCGTAGTGGCATGAGCCTCCTTGGCGACCTGGCCGGCGACCTGGCCGACGGCCAAGCGCCCAGGGAGGCTGCTGTCGCTGACTTCGAGGCGGCCCTCGGGGGAGCGGTCGCTCACATTCCCGAGCTTGTCCACGGCGCAGATGGCGTAGCGGTAGGCCTGGCCAGCCACCAGGCCCGTGTCCGTCCACTCCGGGACGGCTGTCTCCGCGATCTTGGTGATGGCCCCGGTGCCGGTGGCACGGTGGACCTCGTAGCCCTTGAGGTCGGCATCGGGGGACGGGCTCCAGGTCAGCTGTGCTGGTGGCACCGAGCCATCCGGTAGGGACCGGAGTACGGCGGCATCACCGAGCTTCTTGAGTGCCGCAACCGGCATGGTTGCGGCGGTTCGGGAGAGCCTCTGCTTCCTGGTTTCATCCCCCGAGAGGGAGCCTTCCACCGAGGTCTGAGCTGAGGACCTGGGGGCAGGGGCCGCAGAAGCATTGGGCTGGAAGGGATTCAGGGGCGCCATGGCCTGGTTCCGTGGGGTGGCAAGGCTCTGGCTCAGGGCCGCCAGCTGCGGATCCTTCAGGCGGTTCGCCTGGGCGGTGTGGAGCTCCGTGCGCGCTGCCATCTCGGCTTTGAGCATGGGCCGGCCTGGCACGCGGGGCGGCTCCAGGTCCTTGGGAATGCCCGCGGCCATGGGGGCAGACTCCATGGGCTGCTGCAGGCCACCCAGGTCCACCGCCGTGACCTTGTAGTAGTAGGTCTTCTCGTTCTGCAGTGCATTCCCGGCGGTGCGGATGCTGTCGGTGAAGATCGACCGAGGCGCCTGCCGTCCGCCCGGGCGCAGGCGACCGGCCACGACCGCGTCCCGGATGGCCTTGGATGCGCTGGGGCTCAGCTCGGGCAGGTTGCCCGGCTTCCCAGCCTGTTCCACAGCTTGTCGGCGGGCCTCGAGCACTCGCTGCGGCGTGCGTGCGGCGGCGGGCAGGGGACGCAGCATGCGATCCATGGTGGCCAGGATGCCGTGGGACCGGCGCAAGGTAAGCTCCGGATCTTCCAGCTCAAGCTCCACGCGCTTGACAGGGTCAGCATTGAGTTTGAGCCAGTTCCCGGTGGGACTGTCGGCACGGTAGATGTTGTAGCCTGCGATCACCTCAGAGGGCGTCTCATCCCAGTTCAGCAGCACCTCGCCGTTGCCGCTGGTCGCGCTGAGGCTCACTGGCTGTGGAATGGGGGTGGGCACCGTGGAGTTGATGGGCTTGGGTGTGACCACCTCTAGGCTTCCACCTTCGGGGAGGCCGATCTGAATCTTGTAGAGCCACTGCCCCTTGCCCGGGTCATCAAGGTAGCCGAGGCCCAGAGCATCCGACATGCCTGCTTCCATGTCGGCACGCACATGCATCAGCTGCAGGTCGGTGCGATTCAGACGGCCCGCTGCGCGCAGCGTTCGGAACTGCTGCAGCGACTTTTCGGGCGAGAGGTCGTAGGCACTTCTGGGGGAGTCCTTCGGGATCTCCATCAAGCGGAGCCTGGACCCGGGATCGTGCTGGACATTGCCAAACGGGTAGGAGAGGAGCCTCTCCCTGCTCTCGCTGGGCATCGCTTTTAGGGCCTTCTCTGCAGCCTTGCCCTGCAGGAAGCCCACAGGCTTTCGGCCCGTGAGGTCCTTCCAGCTGGAATCCCCCACGCGCTGCCGAAAGACACGGACGCCTTCGGTGGGCATCTCGCCCTGGTCATTGGACCAGCGCAGCAGAACGCTGCGGTCCTTGCGTACCAGAGCGACGAGGTGGAAGGTGCCCTCGGTCTTGCCAGCAGGGAGTAGATGGGGTCGGAAGCTCGGCCGGAGCAGGCCTGTGGGACTGGTCAAGGGCGTGTCCGAGGCCGTCACCTTGATCTGGGAGCACAGGTTGGACGGAATGAGCAGGAGGAGAGAGGTCAGGAGGGGCGTGTGTCGGCGCATGGTGATCTCCTTCACAGGTCCAGGTGGGCGCTCACGGAGCCACTGAAGGCCCCGCCAAGCACGCTGTAGTGGATGCTGACGACCCCGGAGAAGGTTGGGTCCCCAGGTATCTGTACGGCCAGATTCGTGGCAATGCTGCCGCTAAAGATCGTGATCTTGTAGTCCTTCCAGAACGTCTCGAACTTCATGCCGAAGGAGGCCCCACCCTCGGCGGCGATGGTGCCCAGGAAGGACGCATTCTTGTTCTCATCAAGCTCGATGATCAAGTCCCCACGGGCGTTGAGCCACGCATTGCCCCAGATGATTCCGAAATCCCCATCCTTGCTGTAGCTCAAGGCGATGCCAGCCCCAAGCTTGAAGGCGGTGCCTTGGAAATCCGTGGTCAGATAGCCGGAGCCTTCAAAGCTGTTCTTTACCCGGATGGAGATGGGTGTTTCGCGCGTTCCGTAGTGGATGAACTGGCGGTCTGGTGCAAAGAGCAGCTCCACCTGACCCGAGGGGCGCAGGAGGCCCTGGTACAGGGAGAGTTCGGCAGCAAGGGTGGCCTGGAAGGTGTTGGGATTGCGCGTGAAGCGGAGGTCGGCGGAGACCTGATTGTCTGGAGGTTCCTCCCCACGCCCAGAGAACAGCCAGCCCTTGCCCTGCAGAAGCGTGGTGAGGTTCTGACTGACATAGAGGTCCAAGCCGCCGTGGAAGGTGTACTTGTCGGAGGTGCCCGCATCCACGCCGGCAATCAGGGCGATGCCCAGGGACTCATCGGGCTTGCCCTTGATGTCGGTGGTCGCCCGGATCTCATCCGGGAGGAAGTTGTGGGCGAGGCCGCCGACCAAGCCGTACACCTCGAGGTTGGGCGCCACGGGGATCCCCGCTGCTGGGACCTGCCCGTGACCCAGGGCATAGAAGTAGGGGAAGTAGCTGCTGCCTTGGTAGTGGCGGCCAAAGCGGAGCCCGGCATCGATCTGGAAGGCCCCATCCCCGACCCCCGCACGCACATGACCATCCCCAAGGAAATAGGCGTCGCTGACCAGGTCATCTCCAGTGATGACCTGGAAGCCCAAGCTGGCGTCGAAGGAGGCCAGCGAGGCAACGCTCTGGTCCACCTTGTAGGGGGACTCGAGCTCCACAACCCCGATGTCCTTATCTCCCTTTGTGGCGGTGGTGAACAGGAGGCGGTTGTACATGGAGGGCAGGATGGGGTTGATTTCCATGTCACCACCCAGGCCCACATAGAAGCGTCGATCGGTCAGTACGCCGTAGCCACTTTCCCCCAGGCCCAGGGGGAAGCCCCAGAGGTTCACATGGGGCTGGTCCGGTACCGCGGACCAGCGCGTGCCCTTGAACTCCAGGACGAGGGGACCAGGAACCCCGTCAATGCCACCCCCGCTGGCATCCAGGATGAGGTGGTCAAAGGACACTGAGGGCAGGGCGGCGCCAGCAATATGGAAGTCAAAGCGGCCTGAGAAGTCCATGTTGGTGGGATTCAGGCGTGCGGCGTCCAGCACCACGCTGATGCCTACCAGCAGGGTCTCGGAAGCCGCGGTTCCGTCTGCCGTCTGCGTGATGATCTCGATGTGCTCAACCCCGTTTTGGGTGAGCCGGAAGGTGATGGGAGCTTTGAATGGATCGAGAAGGGGCTTGGCGGTCAGATCGGTCTGCCCCTTCACCACGGGCCCCTGCAGCAGGGCCCCTTCCGTGAAGTGGAGCTCAAAGGGCTCCATGTAGATGGGGAGGATGTGGAGGGTGATCTTATCGGTTCGGGTTACCCCGACGGATCCGCTAAAGGTTCCATTGCCCTCAAAGCGACCGGCCTTGGCGGCGATGCGGAGGGGATAGCGCTCTGCACCGGTACCGGGCGTGTAGAGCTCGATGGGCAGGGACAACTGGTAGGCCGGAAGGTAGACCCCCATCCACGACTCGGGGAGCCCTTCGGGAGAATGGGAGGGGGAGAAGTCGCAGAGGACCGGCGTGGTGCTCGCATCCACGCGGTAGGCCCCCACTTCTGCTGGCAGCTTGAGCGGTGTCCCTGCTGCATAGAGGCCGTCCGCCAAGGAGGCTGGGGCGTCCTGGAAGGTGGTCTGCTGGGTGAACCCGGCCCCCCAGGAGAGTCGCCCGGTGATCCGGGTTCCTGTGGCCTCGATGAGACCCTTCGTCACCTTCGCTGTGCCCTTCTCAATATCGAGTCGGTAGCGGGTGAGTCCCGATGGATGCAAAGAGGCGGCAGGTAGATGGAATGTTCCGCTGAAACCCTCCCAGCCGGCCGGGGTCGTACCTGTAAGCGGTCGGGCCACGGCCGGAGCCAGCCTGCGGGCGGCCAGGGTGGGGCGGGTGCTTGAAGGCGCAGGGCTGGTGGGGGCGGGGGTCCTCCCACGCATGGCGCAGGTGAGTGCTTCGCTGAGATAGGGCCTGTCGGTGGCACCTGCTCGGCAGAATGCGTTCAGGGGAAACTGGAGCTGGGTTGGGCCAGCCAGTGTGGGAGTTCCCTGGTCGAAGCTGAAGGCAAGCTTTTGAACCAGCCAAGCCTGTCCCTTGTGGAGGAGGGGCACACTGGTTGCCAAGTTGGGAGCAACCGAGCCCGTGCCCGTCAGCAAGGCGCTGTCAAAAGTCACCGTGCCGGCCTCAAAGTGAGGTTCACCGCCGGTGCTGCCGTGGCGCACTGGCGCCTCGATGACAACTTCAAGGCTGCCCTTGAGCCGAACCCCTTGGGTGGAGAAGGTCACTTCCCCAGCCAGCAGGGTGGCCGTGAAGGGCCCTTCCGCCAGGGGCAGGTCCCCAGGGGTGAGGGTGCCCTGCAGGCCCTGGGGGGCCAAGGTGAGCGGGCCAACATCTAGCTTCAGACCCGCCAGAGTGGCCGTGCCTTCCAGGCGGCTGCCCTTGTCCGAGAGCACCAGCTTGGTCAGGTGATAGGTCCACCCCTGGTGCTCGGCGGAGAACCCTGTGAGGGTCTCTTCCAGGGCTCCTTCGGCAGTGGCACCTTTCAGGGCCAGCCCCTTGAACAGGAGCTTCCGGGGGCCCAGGGGCTTGGGCAGGTCGAAGAGGGCGCTGCCGCTGAACTTCTCGGCGGTGGCATCGCCGTCTGGTTCGACCTGGGTGGCTTTGAAGCCGCCGAGGGTGAAGGTGTCCACCTGCATCTTCGGCTTGAGGACCTTCTCGGCCAGTTTGGTGACGATCGGCTTGAGCGCCTGGACCACCTGAGGTGGGACCTGGGGCCGCGCTGTCAGTGCCGTCAGAAATGCTGCGACGAGGGTGAACACGGGACGGGAACGCAACATAGCCCCTCCAGGAAAGGCGAAGCACCGCGTGAATGGAATAGCTTGTTTAGCCGCTTAGGTTATTGAGATCGCAATCTATTGCAATTGTTTTTCGTGATTTACGGTTTTTTATGAACCCACGCATTCAGGTCGGTCCCCTCTGGCCAGGGCATGACGAGGGTTCAGGGATGGACCGGTTTCCCCTCGCCGCCCATCTGGACAAGGGGCCTGCTCTGGGCGCCCATGCAGCGCTAGACCGAGTTGTGGCCGGCCCCTCGGGCCCAGCCTGCGGGAGGGAACCCCGTGAGCTCCTCCAGAAGCGAGGCCAGGGTCCCGGGTTGATTGGCTGGCCCCAGGCCTCAGCCGGCTTCCAGCACCTGGGGGAGGCGACAATCCAGGGGCAGGGTCGGTGGGCAGGCCAGCGCAGCCTGGGGCAAGTGGCTGGCGGTGAGCACCTGCTCCTCGGCGCAGAGGAGGGCGGCCTCGAGGGTTTCGAAGGCTGCGCCCAGGCCGCTGCCGGGGAAGCCGGCTGGGGCTTCCTGCCAGGAGGCCCCGGCGCCGCAGAGCAGCAGACCCTTCCCGGCGGCGCGGAAGCGGTTCGCGGCCTGACCCAGGACGCCGAGGGCCGAGCTGTCGATGGTGTGCACATTGCGGCAGTCCAGGATCACCAGGTCGGCGTCCCCCTCGGCTGCACGGAGCTCCTCTGCCAGCGTCTGGGCGTTGCCAAAGAACAGCACCCCCTGCAACTCCAGGATGGCGAGGGTGCCACCCCAGCCGCCCAGGCACCGCTCCTCTGCTGCAGGGCGGGGGTGCACCGGTGGCAGCAGGGGATGGTCCCGCCTGGTAGCCACCCGTGGGCGGCTCATGTCCAGCATGAACAGGACGCAGGAGAGGCCCACCCCGACCCCGACCCCTGCCACCGGCTGACCCAGCAGGGTGGCCAGGAACACGGCCACCACCACGGCGCTGTCTCGCAGGGCCCGCTGGCGCTTTTCGGGGTCCAGGCAAGTGAAGGCCAGGTGGATGACCTGGAAGCTCCAGCGGTCCACCAGGCGAATGGCCAGGGTGCAGAGGATGGCTGCCAGGACCACCCGGGGCAGCAGGGCCAGGGCTGGGGGGAAGGCGACCCCCGCCAGGAACAGCACGGCGCAGTTGCCCAGGGTGGAGATCCGGGTTCGGCCCCCGGCCTTCTGGTTGGCCATGGAGACCGACAGGGAAGTGGAAATCGCGAGGCCGCCGACCAGCGCCGACACGAGGTTGCCCACGCCCTGACCCAGCACATCCCGCCTGGGATCCACCGGGATGTCGGCCACGAACTGTGCCGTCCGCAGGGCGAAGAAGGTGTCCAGCGTCGCCACCAGGGCCAGGGTGAGGGACCCCAGCAGGATGGCGCGGGGCAGGTCTGGCCCATGGAGCAGCAGGGGCAGTGCACCCCACTCCAGGTGGGGTAGCACCCGCAGGGCGTGAGGGGGGACGGACCCGATCACCCCGCCCAGGTCGGTGGTCGGGAGCAGGTGCCCCAGGACGTGGAAGCCCGCCGTCCCCACCAGCAGGCCCGCCAACAAGTTGGGGACCTTTCTGAAGGTGCGCCCCAGGACCAGCATGAAGGCCACCAGACCGCCGCCGAACAGGGTTGCCCAGGGGTGGGGGAACAGGGTGCCGACCCGCCACCCGCTGGCCCCGGGGCCCAGCAGCACGGGGACCTGGTGCCAGGCAATGAGGGCCGCCACCCCCGTCACGAAGCCCGCCATGACGGGATGGGGCACGAACCGCATGGCCCGGGCCATGCCGGTGTAGGCAAAGAGCAGCTGCCACAGGCCCGCCAGCAGGACGCACAGGGTCATGGCCAGGACCAGGGTGGAACCCGTCACGCCCGGCAGTGCCGTCAGTCCCAGCAGGATGCTGCCCTGGATGACGCAGATGGGGGTGGTGGGGTAGCTGACCACGAAGGAGGAGCGCCGCACCAGCGCCGCCACCGCACCGCCGGCGATGGCGCAGAGGAGACCCGCCAGAGCCGCCTCCGGGACCGTGTCCACACCGAGCGGCGCAAAGGCCAGCACCCCAGCGCCCACGCAGAGCGGCAGGGTCAGGCAGGCCGAGATGAACCCAGCGCCCGCTTCCCGCAGCCAGCCCTCGTACTGCATCGCCAGCTTCATCGCGGCTCTGCTCCCTCAGGACCGCTGAGCCTAGTCCCGGGTCTGCTCGGCGGAGAAGGGATCGCGGGTCAGGGTGGTCCGAGGGCCGAGGGCGGCGAAAGAACTCACCAGGCGCCGGAAGGCGGCGACGAGGCCTGAGCCTACAGCGCGGAGGGAGGGGGTGGTGGGGATGGTCTGCAGAGCGACCGGGGGATGGGCGGAGACGTGCATGGGGAACCTCCAACCAGGGTTCGGAAGGTGGTCGGGTCTCGACCAAGCGAACCGCTGATGCCCCATAATCGGATCAGGCACGATCCGGCGGCAGAGCATGATCATGCGTTTTTTTTCTAAATCTACTCACTGCCCTGTTGGGGTTCAGGAGATCAACCCCTGGCGCAGAGCCTTGCTCACGGCCTCGGACTTGGAGTGGACGTGCAGCTTCTCGTAGATGCTGCGGATGTGGTTGCGGACGGTGTTCTCGCTGACGTTCAGGAGGTCCCCGGCCTCCCCGTAGCCGTGCCCCTCTGCCAGCAGGGATAGCAGCTGGGTCTCTCGGGGGGTGAGCTGGCGGTCCGACTGCTCGGGCCGGGGGGTGCGCCGGAACAGCACCACCACCTTGCGGGCGATCTCCGGCGACATGGGGGAGCCCCCTTCCTTGGCCTCCTGGATGGCCTCCAGCAGGCGCGCTGGGGGTGTCTTCTTGAGCAGGTAGCCCGCGGCCCCGTTGCAGATGGACTCGAACACGCTCTCCTGCTCGCCATAGACCGAGAGCATCAGGACCTCGATGGCGGGCCAGCGGTCCTTGATGATCCGCACCCCTTCCCGCCCGGACATACCCGGGAGGTTGATGTCCATGAGGAGGACATCGGGCTGGGCCAGGGCCAAGGCGGGGAGGGCGTCCTCCACGGACTCGTAGGCCCCGATGCAGCTGAAGCCGGGGCTGCCGTGGATCAGGAGGCGCAGGCCCTCCCGGGTCGAGTTGTCATCCTCAACCAAGGCCACCGTGACTGCCGTCCGTTCGCTCATCCTGGGCCTGGGGGGTATGGCCTCATGTTAGGCCCAATGCGGGTTGGGGGGGATGGCATGATCATGCTCCCCGGGGTCACAGCGGCGCTTCGAGGTGGACCACGGTGCCTGCGGAGCCGGAGTCGATCCGCAGGCGCCCGCCCATCTCCCGGGCTCGGGCCTGCATGTTGACCAGACCTCGCCCTCGGCGGCTGGCAGAGGTCTCCCTGGAGGGGGGTTGCGCCGGCATCCCCGTGCCATCGTCCCGAACCTGGGCCAGCACCTTGCCCTGGGCCACGGTCACCTGGAGGTGCAAGGACCGGCACCTGGAGTGCTTCACGGCGTTGTTGATGGCCTCCTTCAGGATCAGATAGATGCCCCGCCGCTGCTCGGGGGTGAGCTTGATGCGGGCCGGGTCCTCGGGCAGCTGGATGGTCCAGCGGATCTCCTTGGCCTCGACCACCCCGGCGGCAAACTGGCCCACCCGGGCCAGGCAGTGCTTGAGGTCGTCCCGGCGGGGATCGATGGACCACACGATCTCGGACATGGAGTCCACCAGCTCCCGGGAGGACTCGGCGATTTCCGAGAGAAAGCGAGCGGTCTCTGGCTGATCCTCCGGGGTGCGCCGCTTGACCACCTCGCTGAGGATGGCGATGCGGGAGAGGCTGGCGCCGATGTCGTCGTGCAGGTCGGCGGCGATGCGGGTGCGGATGCGCTCCACCGCCAGCAGGTTCTGGAGGCGGAAGCGGTAGCCCAGCCAGGCCAGCCCCAGGAGACCACCCCCAGCCAGGGTGAGGAACCAGCCCCGCTGCCAGATGGGCGCCAGGATGGTGAACCGGAGCTCCGCCGGAGGGTTGCTGGCGGTGCCTTCCTCGCTGATGGCCCGGACCTGGAAGTGGTAGAGGCCGGGGGCGAGGTTGGCCAGATCCACGCTCCGGGCGGCGTCCGGCGGGGTCCAGTCGTTGGACACCCCCTCCAGGCGGTACTGGTAGAGCAGGGCACTGCCCCCCGGCCCTTCGGGGCTCGTGAAGTCCACCTGGATGCGGTTCTGGGGGTGGGGCAAGTCCGCAAGCTGCCAGTCTGCAACGCCGGACTCCGGGAGGGGGCGGAGGGTGCCCGCCACTCGGAGGCCCGTCATGTAGATCGGCGGGGCCTGGGACGGCCCGGGAGGGGTGGGGACATAGCGGGACAGGCCCTCACTCATCCCGAACCAGAGGTTGCCCTCCCGGTCCCGGAAGGCTGCTCGCGGCAGACCCGCCGCCAGGCCCTGGGCTGCGGACAGGTGGAACACCCGCCCATGCGCCAGGTCCAGGCGGTCAATCCCCGCGCCAGTCCCTGCGTAGATCCGCCCCCACCGGTCCTCGGTCACGCTCCAAACGGAGTTACTGGCCAGGCCCTGGGCGGTGGTGAGGGCACGGATGCGGGGCTGCGCAGCGGTGGGGTCCTCCACGAGACCCAGGCCGCCCACGGAGGTGGCCACCCAGAGGCGGCCAGAGGCGTCCTTGAGCAGGGAGCGGATCCAGCCCTCGGGCACGCCCTGGGCCGCGCCGAAGCGCTCGAAGCGCCCGTTCCGGAAGCGGGCCAGACCAGCCCCGTTGAAGGCGACCCAGACCTGGCCCGCCTGGTCTTCGGCAAAGGCCGTGGGCAACGAGTTGAAGAGGCGGGGCAGGCCGTCCTGCTCGCGGAAGCCCTCCACCCGATCCTGCCCCCGGCGCCACCGGCCCAGGCCGTTGGTTAGGGGGGAAGCCACGGAGAACCAGATGTCTCCCCGGCTGTCCTCGAAGAGGGCGAAGACGCTGTCGACGCCCACCTCACTGGCCACCTTGTGGAGGCGGGGCGGGCGGGTGAGGACGGCCTCGGCGGGGCCGGGGGTGCGGGGAAACTGGGCAAGACCCTGGCCGGTGGCCATCCACCAGGCACCGAGGTGGTCCTGCAGCAGCGCCTGGTTCCACCCCCAGCCTGGTGTGATCGGGCTTCGCGGCAGGCTGGCCTTGGTGAAGTGGTCCCCCCGTAGGCTGTGGAGCCAGTAGGTCGGGTTGTTGGCCCGGCCGACGACCAGGTTGCCGAGGCTGTCCTCGAGGATGGCATCCACTCGGGCCTGAGCCAGGCCCTCCCGCTGGGTGTAGGTGGTGAGCCCGTCTCGGGTCCAGCGCTGGACCCCGCCGTCATTGCCCAGCCAGAGGTCGCCGTTGGTATTCTCAGCCAGGACGAAGACGGGGCCCTTGATGCCCTGGTCGGGACCCAGGTTCTTGATCCTGCCGCGCTCCAGGATGCTCAGGCCAAGGACCGTTCCCGCCAGCACCCGGCCGGCGCCGGACATCAGGAGCACCTGGACGTCGGCGCTGGCGAGACCGTCGGCAGTGGTGAAGCTGCGGAGGTCCTGGAGTCGGTTGGTGCCAGCGGGGAGCCGAAGCCTGGCGAGGCCCTTGGAGGTGGCCACCCAGAGGGTCCCGTCGGGTTCGCTGGCCAGGGAGCGGATCATTCGGCTCGGCAGGCCATCGGCGTCCGTAAAGCGCAGCACGCGCCCCGTGGGTTCCAGGGCGTACAGGCCGCTGCCGGTGCCGATCCAGAGGCCGCCCTCCGCGCGCGCCGCCAGGGCCGAGACGATGGGATCGTCCCACAGCCGGGTGGGCAGGCCCAGGTCCACCGGCCGCAGGGCCTCGTGGCCCGGGGTGCGGTCTACCCTGAACAGGCCGGTGCTGGTTCCGCACCACAGCACACCCCCGGGATCCTCCAGGAGGCGGCTGGGCGCTGCCTGCCCGCCGGGCACCGCCAGGATCTTGAGCTTGCTGGAGCCCCCCTGGCTCCCGGTGGCGGCGGCATCCAGGCGGCACAGCCCCTGGCTGGTGGCGAACCAGTAGCAGCCATCCCGGGTCTGGAGGAGGTCATAGACCACCAGGGAAGGCAGGCCCAGCTCTGCGCCGAAGCGGACAAAGGCGTGGCCGTCGAAGCGGGCCAGGCCTTCGGTGCTGCCGAACCACATGAACCCGTGGGCGTCCCGGATGATGCGGCTGACGCCTCCCCCCGGCAGGCCGTCGGCGGCGGAGAAGGAGGTGATGGGTAAGCGCTGGGCCAGAAGGAGGGGGCTCGCCAGCAGAATCACGGCGGCCGCCATCGATCGGATGCATCGCGCCATGGAGCCTTCCCAGCAGTGGGCGGGGGTCAAGGGAGTGGATTGGGGAAAAGCCGATGGTAGCCGCAGTGTTCGCAGGTTCTGTCGTATTTGTGGGTCCAGGCTGGCCGTCCCGCTCGGGCCCGGTTGTGGCCCCGGCCCCGGCCATGAAACACTCGGGCACACCATTCCTCACTTTTTCTCGGGTTGCACGTCCGGCGGGCAGACCCCCGCTGGGTCATTGGAGGGACCATGTCGAAGACGCCGGGGGGGCCGCACCGCAGGAGGACCGCTGTCGCCGGCACCAAGGTCCTGTCCGCCGACGACGCCGTCGCCCTGATCCGGGACGGGGACACCGTGGCCACCGGGGGCTTTGTGGGCATCGGCTTTGCCGAGAACCTGGCCATCGCCCTGGAGCGCCGCTTCCTGGCCACGGCGACCCCCCGGGACCTGACCCTGGTCTACGCCGCTGGGCAGGGGGATGGCAAGGAGCGGGGCCTCAACCACCTGGGCCATGCGGGCCTGGTGAAGCGGGTCATCGGCGGCCACTGGGGCCTGGCGCCCCGGCTCCAGGCCCTGGCCCTCAGCGGTCAGATCGAAGCCTACAACCTGCCCCAGGGGGTCATCACGCACCTCTTCCGCGACATCGCCGCGGGCAAGCCCGGGACCCTCACCCGCATCGGCCTGGGCACCTTCGTGGACCCGGTCCACGGCGGCGGCAAGCTCAACGACCGCACCACCGAGGATGTGGTGGAGCACCTGGCCATCCACGGCGAGGACTTCCTGTTCTACCGGGCCTTCCCCATCCAGGTGGGCCTCATCCGGGGCACCACAGCGGACGCCGAGGGCAATGTGACCATGGAGAAGGAGGCCCTGACCCTGGAGGCCCAGGCCATTGCCATGGCCGTCCACAACAGCGGGGGCACCGTCATCGTGCAGGTGGAGCGCCTGGCCGAGCGGGGCTCCCTCAACACCCGGCAAGTAAAGATCCCGGGGATCCTGGTGGACGCCATCGTGGTGGCCGAGGAGGCGGGCCACCACATGCAGACCTTCCAGGAGCAGTACAACCCGGCCTACAGCGGGGAGATCCGCATCCTGCTGTCGGGCATGGCGCCGGCGGCCTTCGACGAGCGCAAGATCATCTGCCGCCGCGCCGCCCTGGAGCTGCGGCCGGGGGTGCTGGTGAACCTGGGCATCGGCATGCCCGAGGGCATTGCTCAGGTGGCGGTGGAAGAGGGGGCCTCGGACCTCATGACCCTCTCCACGGAGCCCGGGGTGTTCGGTGGCGTCCCCGCTGGGGGCCTCAGCTTCGGCGCCGGGTCCAACACCTCCGCCATCATCGACCAGCCCGCCATGTTCGACCTCTATGATGGTGGCGGCCTGGACCTGGCCTTCCTGGGGCTGGCCCAGGCGGATCGGGAGGGCAACCTCAATGTCAGCAAGTTCGGCACCCGGCTGGCGGGGGCCGGTGGCTTCATCAACATCTCCCAGTCCGCCAAGACAGTGGTGTTCGTGGGCACCTTCACCACCGCTGGCCTGGAGGTGGCCATGGAAGAGGGCCGCCTGCGCATCGTCCAGGAGGGTGCCACCCCGAAGTTCGTGGCGCAGGTGGAGCACCGCACCTTCAGTGGCGAGGTGTCCTTCCGCAAGGGCCAGCGCGTGCTCTACATCACCGAGCGCTGCGTGTTCCGCCTCACGGGCCAGGGCCTTGAGCTCATCGAGATTGCCCCCGGCGTGGACCTGGAGCGGGACATCCTCGCCCACATGGCCTTCCGCCCCGCCATCGCCGCCGACCTGCGCCTCATGCCCGACTGCATCTTCCGCCCGGAGCCCATGGGCCTGCTGTCGCTGCTGCCCAGCCCGGAGTGCTAGACTCCCTTCCAACTCATCCAGCCCCAATCGCCAGCTGCCCTGCCCGGGAGTCCTTCAAGGTGTCCACCCATAACCCCGTGCCCAGCGAACATGCCCTGGCGGACCCCATCCTGGAGACGAAGCGGCTCTCCAAGGAGTTCAAGGGCTTTGCGGCGGTCAGCGACCTGAACCTCAAGGTCGAGCGGGGCCACATCCACGCCCTGATCGGGCCCAACGGCGCCGGGAAGACCACCGTCTTCAACCTGCTCACGAAGTTCCTCACGCCCACCACGGGCACCATCCTGTTCAATGGCACGGACATCACCCGGGAGCAGCCTGCGGACATCGCCCTGCGCGGCGTCATCCGGTCCTTCCAGATCTCGGCGGTGTTCCCCGGCCTAACGCCGCTGGAGAATGTCCGGCTGGCCCTGCAGCGGGCGACGAAGACCTCCTACCACTTCTGGAAGAGCGACCGCTGCCTGGATCGGCTGGATGCCCGCGCCATGGAGCTGCTGGACGCTGTCGGCCTGGCGGAGCACAGCGGGGGCCTCACCAGCGAGCTGGCCTACGGCCGCAAGCGGGCCCTGGAGATCGCCACCACCCTGGCCCTGGAGCCGGAGCTGATGCTGCTGGACGAGCCCACCCAGGGCATGGGGGCCGAGGACGTGGAGAAGATCACCGCCCTGGTGAAGCAGGCCTCCGCTGGGCGCACGATCCTCATGGTCGAGCACAACCTGAAGGTGGTGGAGACCCTGGCCGACCGCATCACGGTGCTGCAGCGGGGCTCCATCCTCGCCGAGGGCACCTACGCCGAGGTGTCCCAGGATCCCCAGGTGCTCGAAGCCTACCTGGGGAGCGCCCATGCCTGAGGCCGCACCCAGGGAAATGCTCCGCATCAGCGGGCTCCATGCCTTCTATGGTGAGTCCCACATCCTCCACGGCATCGACCTGGTGGTGGGCGAGGGGGAGCTGGTCACCCTGCTGGGACGCAATGGTGCCGGCCGCACCACCATCCTGAAGTCCATCATCGGGCTGGTGGGCAGCCGCAGCGGCTCCATCACCGTCCATGGCACCGAGACCATCAACCTGCCCACCCACAAGATCGCTCACCTGGGGATCGGCTACTGCCCCGAGGAGCGGGGCATCTTCTCCAGCCTGACGGTGGAAGAGAACCTGATGCTGCCGGTGGTGGTCCGCAAGGGGGGCCTGTCCCTGCCGGAGATCTACGACATGTTCCCCAACCTGCTGGAGCGACGCACCAGCATGGGCACCCGCCTGTCCGGTGGGGAGCAGCAGATGCTGGCCATGGCCCGCATCCTGCGCACGGGGGCCAACCTCCTGCTGCTGGACGAGATCACCGAGGGCCTGGCCCCGGTCATCGTACAGACCCTGCGCCAGCTCATGGGCCAGCTGAAGGAGCGGGGCTTCACCATCATCCTGGTGGAGCAGAACTTCCACTTTGCTGCGGATCTGGCAGACCGCCACTACGTCATCGACCGCGGCACCATCGCCGACATGATCACCCGGGACCAGCTGTCTGCCAGCACCGGGAAGCTCAACCAGTACCTGGGCGTCTGATCCCCGTACCCGACCCGGGGGAATGTCTGTATGCTTGGCCAGCCTTCCAACCTCAACCCGTCATTCCCCACCCGCGCCTGGGCTCCCCCGGCCGTTGCATGGAAAGGAATTCTCATGAAGAGCCTCCTCACCCTCGCAGCCCTCGCCGCCACCCTGGTGGCGACCACCCCCGTCATGGCTGCTCCCCCCAAGGAAGTGGTCTCCGACGGCGTCGTGAAGATCGGCGTCCTCACGGACATGTCCGGCGTCTACTCCACCCTCGGGGGCAAGGGCACCCAGGTGGGCGTGGAGATGGCGGTCAAGGACTTCGGCGGCAAGGTGCTGGGCAAACCCATCGTGGTCATCGGTGCGGATCACCAGAACAAGGCTGACATCGCCTCCGCCAAGGCCCGGGAGTGGTTCGACAACGAGAAGGTGGACATGATCACCGGGCTGCTCAACTCGGGCTGCGCCCTGGCGGTGCAGAAGCTGGGCGGGGACAAGCACCGCATCACCATGAACACCGGCGCCGCCAGCACCGACCTCACCAACGGGGCCTGGACGCCCTACAGCATCCACTACGTCTACGACACCTACGCCCTGGGCAAGGTGACGGGCCAGGCCGTGGTGCAGACCGGCGGCAAGAGCTGGTTCTTCATCACCGCGGACTACGCCTTCGGCCAGTCCCTGGAGGGGAACACCAGCCTCTTCGTGAAGAAGCTGGGCGGCAAGGTGGTGGGCTCCGTGCGCCACCCGCTGTCCTCGGCAGACTTCTCCTCCTACCTGCTGCAGGCCCAGGCCTCCGGTGCCCAGATCATCGGTCTGGCCAACGCTGGCGGCGACACCATCAACGCCATCAAGCAGGCCCGGGAGTTCGGCATCGGCCAGAAGGGCCAGAAGCTGGTGGGCCTCCTGATCTTCGACACGGACATCAAGAGCCTGGGCCTGAATGTCGCCCAGGGGATGCAGTTCACCTCCGGCTTCTACTGGGATCGGGACAATGCCACCCGCGCCTTCTCCAAGCGCTTCTTCGACATCCACAAGGCCATGCCCACCATGGATCAGGCCGGGGCCTACTCTGCCACCATGAACTACCTGAAGGCCATCAAGGCCGCGGGCACCGACGAGCCGGACGCCGTCATGGCCAAGCTGAAGTCCATGGACATCAGCGACTTCTTCGCCGTCAACGGCAAGATCCGCATCGACGGCCGCATGGTCCACGACATGTACCTCATGGAGGTGAAGAAGCCCTCCGACTCCAAGGGCGAGTGGGACCTGCTGAAGATCGTCAAGACGGTGCCCGGCGACGAGGCCTTCATGCCCCTCTCCGAGAGCACCTGCCCGGCGGTGAAGAAGTAGTCCCGCCGGGACCCGGAGGCACTGCCCCATGGGAATGTCAGTCCAGACGGTCCTGTCACAGGTCATGCTGGGGCTCAACAA
>CAITBU010000021.1 GCA_903890595.1 uncultured Holophagaceae bacterium
CCAGCACGGGCTCCAGCCTGGGGCGCCGCTGCCGCGCCTCTTGGGGGGCGCGGCCGTGGCACCCCAGGCTGACTTCCGGCACCGCCGGAAGCCGCCTTCGGCGGGCCCATGCGGGGGGTGGGTCGGCGCGCCTCTGCGCTCTCTGCGGTTAGCTTTTGCTGTTATCCCCTGAGACGCCTGAATGATTCCGATCTGGAACCAACTCAGAGTCCCGGCGGGAAGCCCAGGGCCAGGCGGATGCGGGCGATGCCGGGGTCCACGGCACCATCGCTCCGGCGGATCAGCACCGGGGCCTCGGCCTCGGGGCACTCAGCCCGGTCCTCGAAGCCCTCCGGCAGGTCCTGGCGGCGGGCGGCGGCAAAGACGTCCAGGCCATAGGGTTCGCCCTCCTTGAAGACGAACTCCCGGCGGTGCAGGCAGAGCAGGCCGGCCGCGGCCAGCGCCGCCAGGGCGCGGGGGCGCTGGTCATTGGGGAAGACGCAGGCGAAGAGGCCCCCGGGGGCCAGGAGGCGGGCGGCGGCCTGGGCGTAGTCGGCGATGCCCCCCCGGACCTCCAGACGGGCCGGGATGGACTGGGGGTGGGCGGCGGGCAGGCGGTGGCCCTCGGGCCAGTAGGGGGGCGTGCCGGTGACCAGGTCGAAGGGGGCCTCCCCGGCGAAGAGGTCCGGGTCCCGCAGGTCCCCCAGCCGGGGGAACATGCGGTGCTCCTGGCCGTTGTAGGCGATGCTCCGGCGGGCCAGGCGGAGGCTCTCCGCCTGGGCCTCCACGGTGTGGACCTCGGCCCCGGGGCAGCGCCAGGCCGCCAGGAGGGCCACGCTGCCGATGCCGGAGCCCAGGTCCGCGATGCGCCCCGCCCGGGGGCACCAGCTGGTGCCGTACCAGGCCGTCACCAAGTCGTCTGTGCTGAAGCGGTTGCCCTTGGCCAGCTGGAAGATGCGCCAGCGGCCGCAGAGGCCGTCCAGGGTCTCGCCGGGCTCCGGTGCCAGGCCCCCCGGGGGGGTGGGGCCGGGGCGGGTCCAGCCCTTGAAGGCCGGGGCATCATCGGGGGTCGGGGCGCTGGGCATCCCAAGAGTGTGTGGCAGTTGGAGCGAAAAGGGACCCCAAAGGCAGGAGCCTTCCTCAGGGTCCGGTCTGGCGTCCAGGCGGGGCCTGAGCGACACTCAACCATGGCCGCACCCGGAAGAACCCAGGAGCCCATCCTCCGCGAGGGGGAAGGCTCGGCTTGTGGGGATGAGTCCTGCCTCACCCTGGAGGGGGCCTTCGACCGTGTTCGGGCCGCCTTTCTCCAGCACCATCCCAATGGGGATCTGGGGCTTTTGAACCGGGCCTTCGCCGTGGGCAAGGACATGCACGCCACCCAGCTGCGCAAGAGCGGCGAGCCCTACTTCTTCCACCCCCTGGCGGTGGCCCAGAGCCTGGCGGACTGGCGGCTGGATGCGGTGAGCGTGGCCTGCGGCATGCTGCACGATGTGGTCGAAGACACCCTGATGACCCAGGCCCAGGTGAAGGCCCAGTTCGGGGAGGAAGTGGCCGACATCGTCGACGGCCTCACCAAGATGAGCAAGCTGGCCTTCACCGACCGGCACCTGCTCAACGCCGAGAACGTCCGCAAGCTGCTGGTGGCCATGGGCAAGGACGTGCGCGTCCTGCTGGTGAAGCTGGGCGACCGCCTGCACAACATGAAGACCCTGGGCGTCATGGAAGAAGAGAAGCGCCGCCGCATCAGCCGCGAGACCCTGGAGCTCTACGCCCCCTTGGCCAACCGCCTGGGCATGGGCGCGGTCCGCCTGGAGCTGGAGGACCTGGCCTTCCGGCAGCTGGAGCCGGAGCAGCACGCTGAGCTCTGCGGAGCGGTGGAGCGCAAGCGGGCCAAGCTGTCGGGCACCATCCACGAGATCCGCGGCTCCCTCCAGGCCATCCTGCGCCAGCAGGGCATCCAGGCCCAGGTGAGCGGCCGCATCAAGCACCTCTTCGGCATCTACAAGAAGATGGGCACCCAGGCCAAGGGCTTCGAGGACATCCACGACTGGCTGGCCTACCGCATCATCTGCCCGGACCGCGCCAGCTGCTACACGGCCCTGGGCCTGGTGCACGGCCTCTACAAGCCCGTGCCCGGCAAGTTCAAGGACTACATCAGCCTCCCCAAAGAGAACGGCTACCAGAGCATCCACACCACGGTGCTCATGAGCTCGGGGGACATCTTCGAGGTGCAGATCCGCACCGAGGAGATGCACCTCCACGCCGAGGCCGGCATCGCCAGCCACTGGACCTACAAGGACGGGCGCATCGCCAACCGCGCCGAGATCAACCAGGTGTCCTTCCTCCGCCGCATGGTGGAGCTGCACCAGGACGCCCAGGACAGCCGGGACCTGGTGGCCAACCTCCGCGGCGAGCTGACCTTCAACCGCATCCAGGTCTTCACCCCCAAGGGCGACCTCCGCAGCCTGGTGGAGGGCAGCACGCCGGTGGACTTCGCCTATGCCATCCACACCGAGGTGGGGCATCGCTGCGTGGGGGCCAAGGTCAACGGCCGCATCGTGCCCCTCAAGCACACCCTGCTCAACGGCGACCGGGTGGAGATCCTCACCCGGCCCAACCACAAGCCCAGCCGGGACTGGCTCGGCTTCGTGAAGTCGGCCGGCGCCAAGGGCCGCATCCAGGCCTACATCCGCGAGGAGAAGCGCGCCCACGCCATCACCCTGGGCCGGGAGCGCCTGGAGCGGGAGGCCCGCACCATGGGCGTCCACCTGGACGACCCCGAGGCCCAGGCCAAGCTCAACGCCCGCATCCTCGAGATCGGCCTGATGACCTGGGATGCGGCCCACGCGGCCCTGGGCTTCGGTCGCCTCACGGTGCACAAGCTCATCGAGCCCCTGATCCCCGAGGTCGAGCGGGCCAAGCCCAAGGAGACGCCCTCCAACCTCATGGACTCGGTGGTCGTGGGCGACACCACGGGGATCCTCTACTCCCTGGCCGCCTGCTGCAAGCCCATCTGGGGGGATGAAGTCATCGGCTACATCACCCGCTCCCGGGGCACCGCCATCCACAAGGCGGACTGTGCGCAGCTCAACACGTCCACCCTCCAGCCCGAGCGCCGCGTGAACGTCTCCTGGGGCAAGCACGGCACCGAGGTCTACGACACGGAGCTCACCCTCACCACCGAGGACCGGCCGGGCATGGTGGCCGCCATCTCCGAGAGCATCCAGCGCATGGGCATCAACATGCAGCGCTTCCACGGCTCCGCCACCGAGGAGGGCGCCGGCCTCTTCCACATCGCCCTGCGGGTGCGGGACCGCGCCCACCTGATCGAGCTCATGGCCGGACTCCGCCGGACCCGCGGGGTCTACACCGTGGAGCGGGTGAAGGGCTCGGTGTTCGGGAAGCTGAAATGACGACCTGGACACCCCCCACCGAGGCCCCGCCGGTACCCTGGGCCCAGGTGGCGGAGAGCCTGCGCCGCCCGCACCTGGGTTCAGCCTCCCACAAGCTCAGCGTCCGCACGCCCCAGGACCCCCGCCGCGCCGCCGTGGGTGTGCTGCTCTGGGGGGATGCCACGGGTGCCCGCAAGGTGGTGCTGGTGCAGCGGGGCCACGGTGCGCCCCACCACGCCGGCGAGATCGCCTTCCCCGGCGGCATGGTGGAAGCGACCGACCGGGACCTCCCCGCCACCGCCCGCCGGGAAGTGGCCGAGGAGATCGGCATCTCCGAGGGCCTGTGGGAGCTCGGCTGCTTCCCGGACGGCGTGGCCAAGGCCCGCACCCGGTTCACACCGGTGTTCTTCCGCTGGGAAGAGCCGGCCCCGACGTTCCACACGGACCACGAGGTGGAGCAGGTGCTCCTGCTGCCCCTGCTGCCCCTGCTCACCGCCCCCTGGACCCTCCAGCGCATCGACCGCTACGGGGTCTCCCTGGACGTGCCCCGCCTCGAGCTCCCCGAAGCCCCCCTCTGGGGCGCCACCGCCTTCATCCTCAAAGCGTGGCTGGACCTGCTGGCTGACTGCGGCTGAGCTTCACCGAAAGAAATCACCACGAAGGCACAGTGAACACGGAGAACGACCACGGAGGCCAGACGGGGAGGGTTGCCCCGCAAGCACTGGTTGCATCCCGTGCAACCGGTGTGCCTGCCCTCTTTCAAAGGGCGATCGGTGGCCCCGCCCGAGGGGCCATGCACTTCTTGGCGCTCTTGGCGCCTTGGCGGTGATCAGTTCCGCTCTGGCCGGACCTACTTCGCGCCTTTGACGCTGCCGTCTTTCTCGAGGTACTTGTCGGGGTCCTTCTGCAGGGTGCCGGCGCAGTGCTTGCTGCAGACGCGGTACTCCTGGCCCCGGACGACCACGACCTGGTCCTTGGGGGTGGTCTTCATCTTGCAGATGGGATCGACGGTGTTGGTGGCGGGCTTCGCCTTGTCCGCCGCCGGGGCGACGAGGACAGCGAGGCTGAACAGGGCAGCGTAGAGCATGGGGACCTCCAGGAAGGGGTTCAGTGTAACGCCTTGGTCTGCGGCACAGCGTCGCAGACTGACTGGGAGCTGGGCTGTGGCTACTTCTTGGCGTTCTTGGGGGTGCCGTCCTTCTGGAGGTACTTATCCGGGTCCTTCAGCAGCTGGGTGTCGCAGCCGGCACAGCAGATGCGATAGGTCTCGCCCCGGACCACGACGGTCTTGGACTTCTCGGAGACCTTGCCCCCGAGGACGGGGCAGCTGGTGTTGGTGGCGGGCTTGGCCGCTGGCGCGGCCAAGATGAAGAAAGAAAGCAGGGGGGCAAGCATGGAGACTCCTTTGTAGGTAGTGGTTAGCAGTTCATATCTCAGGCTTCGCAAGAAGCCTGAGCAGGCAGAGAGCGCTTCTTCCAGAGGTAATAAATCGCCGGGTAGACCAGCAGCTCCAGCAGGAAGCTGGTGGCCAGACCGCCCACCATGGGCGCGGCGATGCGCTTCATGAGGTCGGCACCCGAGCCCGTGCTCCACATGATGGGCAGCAGGCCCATGAAGGCCGCAGCCACAGTCATGGCCTTGGGGCGCACGCGCTTCACGGCCCCATGGATGATGGCCTCGATGAGGTCGCCGTCGGTGTTCAGCTTTCCCTTGCGCTGGGCCTCGTCATGGCTGAGGTCCAGGAAGAGCAGCATGAACACGCCGGTCTCCGCATCCAGGCCCATGAGGGCGATGAGACCCACCCACACGGCGATGCTCATGTTGTAGTCCAGGCCCCACAGCAGCCAGAAGGCACCGATGGCACTGAAGGGCACCGCCAGCATCACCAGGCCCGCCTTGAAGGCCGAGCGGGTGTTGGCGTAGAGCAGGCCGAAGATCAGCACCAGCGTGATGGGCAGGATGATCTTCAGGCGCTCCTTCACCCGGAGCATGTTCTCGTACTGCCCGCTCCAGGTGAGGCTGTAGCCCGGGGGCAGCTTCAGGGCCGTGACGGCGGCCTTGGCCCGCTGGACGTAGGTGCCCACGTCCACCAGGGAGGTATCGAAGTCCAGCAGCACGTAGCCGTTCATGAGGCCATTCTCGTCCCGGATCATGGCGGGGCCCGTGGTCCACTTCAGGTCCGCCAGCTCTTCCATGGCCACGGTGCCACCGCCGGGCAGGGACACCAGCACCCGGCCCAGGGCGGCGGTGGATTCCCGGTAGTCCCGCTGATAGCGGACATTCACGGGGTAGCGCGCCCGACCATCGAAGACCGTGGCCTGGGTGTCGCCACCGATGGCCGTCATCACCATCATGTTGGCCTGCTCCACGCTGAGCCCGTACCGGGCCAGGCGGTCACGCTTCAGCACGAAGTCCAGGAAGTAGCCCTGGTTCGTGCGCTCAGCGAAGGCGCTCCGGGTGCCTGGCACCTGGGTGAGCAGGGCCTCGGCCTCCACGGCGATGCGCTCGATCACCGCCAGGTCCGGACCGTTGACCTTGAGCCCCACGGGGGTGCGGATGCCGGTGCTGAGCATGTCCAGGCGGGCCTTGATGGGCATGGTCCAGGCGTTGGGAATGGCCGGCAGGCGCACGGCGTGGTCCAGGTCCCGGACGATGTCCTCCTGGGTGATGCGGTCCCGCCAGAAGGGCCGCAGAAGCCCCTTCAGCACCTCCGGCGCCCACGAAGAGAACCACCGGGGCTTCTCCCGCCACTGGTCCTCGGGCTTGAGCACGATGACCGTCTCCATCATGGAGAAGGGCGCGGGATCCGTGGCCGTGTCGGCGCGGCCCGCCTTGCCATAGACCCGGGCCACCTCGGGCACGGTGCGGATGAGGCGGTCCTGCACCTGGAGGATCCGCTGGGCCTCGGTCTGGCTGAGGCCCGGCAGGGTGGAGGGCATGTAGAGCAGCGTGCCCTCGTTGAGGGGCGGCATGAACTCGCTGCCCAGCTTCAGGAACACCGGCACCGTGACCAGCACCAGCAGGAAGGCCACCACCAGAGTCGCCTTGGCGTGCTTGAGGACAAAGCGGCAGGGGCCCTCGTAGATGCGATGGAGGAACACCGAGATGGGGTGCTTCTCCTCCGGGTGGTAGGTGCCCACCAGGGCGTGGGTGCCGAGCTTGGCCAGCCAGGCGGGCTTGAAGGTGAAGGGATCCATGCGCGCAAACAGCATGCGCAGGGCTGGATCCAGCGTGATGGCGAGCAGCGCCGCCAGGGCCATGGCCAGGTTCTTGGAGTAGGCCAGGGGCTTGAAGAGGCGCCCCTCCTGGTCCACCAGGGTGAAGACGGGCATGAAGGCCACGGCCACCACCAGCAGGCTGAAGAAGACCGAGGGGCCCACCTCCAGCAGGGCATCCAGGCGCACCTTGTGGAAGTCGCCGGGACGGCCGGCACTGTTCCACTCTTCGAGCTTCTTGTAGGCGTTCTCCACCTCCACGATGGCGCCGTCCACCAGCACGCCGATGGAGATGGCGATGCCCGCCAGACTCATGAGGTTGGCGTTGAGCCCCATGGCCTGCATGGGGATGAAGGCCAGGGCCACGCTCACGGGGATGGTGACGATGGGCACGATGGCCGAGGGGATGTGCCAGAGGAAGACCAGGATCACCAGGGAGACGATGAGCATCTCCTCGATGAGCTTCCAGGACACGGTGCTGATGGCCTTCTCGATGAGCTCCGACCGGTCGTAGGTGGTGATCACCTCGACCCCGGCGGGCAGGGAGGGCTTCAGCTCCTTCAGCTTTTCCTTCACGGCGGTGATGACGTTCAGGGCGTTCTCCCCCTGGCGCATGATGACGATGCCACCCACGGCATCGCCCTGCCCATCCAGGTCCGCCAGACCCCGGCGCAGATCCGGCCCCAGGGTCACCGTGGCCACATCGCCCAGGCGGATGGGGGTGCCATTCTCAGCCTTCAGCACCGCCTCCTCGAGGTCCTTGAGCGTCTTCACGTAGCCCCGGCCCCGCACCATGTACTCGCGGCCCGAGACCTCGATGAGGCGGCCGCCGGCCTCGCTGTTGGCGGCTTTCACTGCGGAGATCACGGACTCCAGAGGCAGGCGGTAGGCGGACAGCTTGTTGGGGTTCACCGCCACCTGGAACTGCCGGGCCTGCCCCCCCACGGTGGCCACCTCGGCCACGCCGGGCACGCTCTGCAGGGCGTAGCGCAGGAACCAGTCCTGGTGGCTGCGCAGCTCATCGCTGCGGTGCTGGCCGGTGCGGTCCACCAGGGCGTACTGGAAGACCCAGCCCACCGAAGTTGCGTCGGGGCCCAGCTCCGTCTTAACGCCAGCGGGCAGGTTCGAGGTGATCTTGCTGAGGTACTCCAGCACCCGGCTGCGGGCCCAGTAGATGTCGGTGCCATCCTCGAAGATCACGTAGACGTAGGAGTAGCCGAAGTCCGAGAGGCCGCGCACGGCCTTCACCTTGGGCGCCCCCAGCAGGCTGGTGACGATGGGGTAGGTGACCTGGTCCTCCACCAGGTCCGGACTGCGGTCCCACTTGGAATAGACAATCACCTGGGTGTCGCTGAGGTCCGGCAGGGCATCCAGGGGGATGCGCCGCATGGACCACACGGACAGGGCCAGCAGGAGGGCCGTGACCGCCAGCACCAGGAAGCGGTTTTCGGCGGAGAAGCGGATGATCTTCTGGATCATGGCTTGGCCTCATGCTTGTGCGCGGCGTCGGCCTTGGCCCCCAGCTGAGCCAGGGCGGCGCGCAGGCGGGACTCGGAGTCCACCAGGAAGGCGGCCCCGGTCACCACCGACTCGCCGGCTTCGAGGCCCTTGCGGATCTCCACCAGGTCGCCAGCGGCCGGGCCCGTCTCCACCTCCCGGGGCTCGAACTTGCCGTCCCCCAGCGCCACGAAGACCACCTTGCGGGTGCCGCTGTCCAGCACCGCATCCAGGGGCGCCAGCAGGCCCTTGCGGGTACCGGTCTTGAGCACCGCCTCACCGAACATCTCGGGCTTCAGCTCAGCCCGGGGGTTGGCCACCTCGATGCGCACCTTGGCCGAGCGGGTCTTGGGATCCAGCACCGCATCCACGAAGGCCACCCGGCCCTGGAAGGCGCGGCCATCCACACCGTTGATCTTCAGCTCGGCACTCATGCCCACCTTCACCCGGCTCAGCTCCGACTCGGTGACCTCCGCCTGGGCCCAGAGGTGGCCCAGGTCCGTGATCTCGAGGGGGGCCTCGCCCGGCGAGACCCGCGAGCCTTCCACCACGGTCTTGGCCGTGATGATGCCGCTGATGGGCGAGCGCAGGGTGAGGGTCTTCTGCACCTCACCGGTCTTCTCCAGCTGCTCCAGGGCCTCCGCAGGGATGTCCCACAGCTGCAGGCGCCGGCGGGCCGAGTCCAGCAGGTCACCGCCGGACTGCTTCAGGGCGCCGCCGCTGAGGGCCTTCTGGGTGCGCAGGGCCAGCAGGAACTCCCGCTGGGCACTCACGAACTCGGGGCTGTAGAGGCTAAAGAGGGGCTGGCCCTTCGCCACGGGCTTGCCCACGAAGTCGGCGTAGAGCTTCTCCACGAAGCCCTCGACCTTGACGTTGATCTTGCGGATGCGGGTCTCGTCCGGCGCCAGCCGGACCACGGCGCGGACCTCGCCGCCAGCAGCACCGGCCACCACCTTGGCCGTGCGCAGGCCGATGAGCTGCTGGCGGGCGGGGTCGATGGTGATGGCGGCCAGGCCCTCCACATTGGAGGCACCGCCCTGGATGTCCTCGATGGGCACCAGGTCCATGGCGCAGATGGGACAGGTGCCGAAGTGGTCCTGCAGGATCTGCAGGTGCATGGGGCACTGGAACATCTGCTTTTTGGCCGCCGGTGCGGCGGCAGCGGGCGCAGGGCGGCGCAGGAGGAGGGTCGCACTCACACCGGCCGCCACGCCCAGGGCCACGAGGCCGAAGGTGCGGAAGGCAGCGCGGGAGCGGGGTGAAGCATCAGGGGAAGACTGCAGCTGGACCATGGGGCTCTCCTACATTTTCATCGAGGCGGGACCACTGTCCTGGGCTTTGCCCGGGACCTTGGCAGTGGCGCGAGGGGCGGTGGCAGCGGCACCCCCGGCGGCGATGCTGGCGGCACCCAAGGTTCCGCCAGACACGGGGGGCGTGGGTCCGAGGGCGCACTCCGCCAGGGCGATGTGCTGGGCCTGGAGCTGGGCCAGGGTCTGCAGGAAGGCAGCCTGGTCGCCCACCCAGCCGTTGAGGGCCTCCAGAGCGGCGGGGAAGGAGCTGCGGCCGCTCTCGTACTGGGCCAGGGCAGCCTTGAAGCTGGCCTCGCTCTGCACCAGCAGGCCCTCGCGGTAGAGGTCCCGGATCTTCCGCAGGGCACCCACCTGCAGGGTGCGCTCCTCGGTGCGCTGGCGCAGCAGGGTGCGCACGGAGTCCACCTCGGAGCCCTGCCCCTGGCGGTGGTGCTCGTGCTCCGCCACGGCCCGCTGCTGCTTGGTGCGCCCGTAGATGGGCAGGGAGATGCTGATGCCCACCTGCCACATGGGGTCGAAGCCGCCCCGGGGCATGAGGCCGGCGGTGATGGCGAAGTCGGGCCGCCGGTCCAGCTTGGCCAGCTCCAGCTGTTTCTCTGTCTGCTTCACCGTGGCGCGGGCCGAGGCCAGCTCGGGGCTGCGGGCCTCCACGGCCTCGGGGCTCAGGGTCATGGGCTCCGGCAGGTCCGCCAGGCTGGCAGTGGTGGCCAGGGGCTCTGCAAGATCCCGCTGGCGCAGGCGATTCAGCACTGCGACAGCGGCCTTTTCCTCGGCCTCCAGGGACCACACTGCCTGCTGCAGGCGGGTGCGCTCCAGCTGGGCCCGCAGGAGGTCGCCCTGGCTGCCCTGCCCCACCTCGTAGCGGGTACGGGCCAGGGCCTCGGCCTGCTCCAGGAAGAGGGCCTGCTGGGCCTGCAGGCGGCACTGCTCCCGCACCAGCAGGAGGGCCGCATAGCCCCGGCGCACCTCGGCCTCCAGGCCCAGCTGCACCCGCACCCGGGTGGCATCTGAGAGGTCCACGGCCAGGGCCGCCACCTGCTGGCGGAGGGCGCGCTTGCCGGGCCAGGGCAGTGGCTGGGTGAAGGCCACGCTGTAGAAGCTGGTCTCCATGCGGCCGATCTGCAGGCGCTGGAACCCGTCGTTCTGCAGGCCCAGAGAGAGGGTTGGATCCGGCAGCACCCCCGCCTGGGGCACGCGTTCCTCGTCCATGCGCACCGCCGCATCGGCCCGGCGCAGGTCCGGATGCTCAGCCAGGGCCTCGCGGAGGAGGTCCGCCAGGACCTGATCAGCAGGGAAGTAATCGGGAGGGGGAACCTGGGCCGACGCCGGTGCCAGAAGCACCAGGGCCGGGAGCAGGCGCAGCGAGATGCGCATGGGGACTCCGAACGGAAAGGGGAACGGGCCCGCTCCGCAGAGCAGGCAGGGCTACGCCTCGTCCCGATTCAGATCCGGAAGGTGTCCAGCAGGGCCAGGTGCCGGCCCAGGTCCGGGTCGCGGCCCCGGGAAGTGTGCTGACCAAGGGCTTCGGTGCCAGCCTCGACAGCGGCCCGGTCCCAGCCCGCAGGTGTGGGGCTGGCTTCCACCCGGCGCTGGGCCTGCTCACTCCGGCGGGAGGCCTGCAGGGCGACCACAGCGCCCGAC
>CAITBU010000022.1 GCA_903890595.1 uncultured Holophagaceae bacterium
CCATGCCGTCGGCAAGCTCGGTGGCCTCCTCGAAGAAGGCGTCTCGGAATTGGGCCATGGGATCGGACATGGGATACCTCAGATGACCTTGTTGACCGTGTCCATGAGCTTCTCGGGGCTGAAGGGCTTCACGATCCAGCCCGTGGCGCCCGCCTCCTTCCCCTTCTGCTTCATGCTGGCGTCTGATTCCGTGGTGAGAACCAGGATGGGTGTGAACTTGAACTCCGGGAGGGCCCGCAGGCGGTGCACCAGGGTGATCCCGTCCATGCGCGGCATGTTCACGTCCGTGATGATCAGCGCCAGCTTCTTCCCCTGGGCGACCTCCAGAGCCTCGACGCCATCACCGGCCTCGAGCACGTCGAAGTCCCCCCCCTTGAGGGTGAAGGTGATCATCTGGCGCATGGTGCTCGAATCGTCGACGGTGAGGATGCAACGGTTCATCGTGGGACTCCTGAATCAGAAGAGATCGACATCGCCGGCCTCGAGCGAGGCGCTCTTGACGGCACGGAACTGCACCCGGGAGGCCTCGATGGCGCCCAGGGCGTCGTGGAGGGTCTCCAGGGCCCCTGCCTCCTCGGCTTCGGAGCCCAGGAGGGTCTCGAAGTCGCGCCAGGCCCGGGCCTGGGACTGAAGGTTCTCCAGCTCCTGGAGGCAGGCCTGGAGGGTCTGGTGAACCAGATCCTCGAACTGCAGGCAGCGCACCACGTGGCCGACCTGCTCACGGATGATGCGGGCATTGCCCTCCAGCTGTTCCACGAGGCCCTTGACCCGGAGGTTGCTGTCTTCGAGGGCCTGCACCAGCTTCTGGGACTCGGCCTTGGAGGCCATGGCCACAGTCATGTCCTTGCTGGCGATGGTCTGGGCATGGGCATCCGTGCGCTCCAGGGCCACGCGGGTGCCGCTGACCTGCTCCTGGATGGTGGCACTGAGGGCGGAGCTGCGATCCGCCAGCTTGGAGACCTCGCCGGCCACCACGGCGAACCCGGCGCCGAAGCGGCGGGCGTGGGCGGCCTCGATGTTGGCATTGAGGGAGAGCAGGTGGGTGCGCCCGGCGATCTCGGAGAGCTCCCCCAGCATCTCTTCCATGGCCGTGGCGCGGGTGCGGATGTCTTCCACCTCCGAGACCAGCTGCATGGAGGACTGGGAGATCTCCAGCATGTTCGTCACAAAGCCGTCCAGCGTGCCCATGATGGAGTTGCTGACGGCGTCGAAGCCCTCGCCGGCAGCAGCGTCCCCTTCCAGGGTGATGGCCATGGCCACCTGCACCTCAGCGGCCAGGCGATGCTGGTGCTGGACGCTGCGGTCCAGGGTGTTGAGGGACTCCCCGAGGGTCCGGGAAGCCTCACCCACCAGGCTGTCCGCCTGGTTGAGCTCCGGCTGCAGGAAGGCCACCTGGCTCTCCAGCATGGTGGCCTCACGGCCGGCCAGGCGCAGGAGGGCCTGACGTGTGGCCCCGCTCGGAGGAGCGGGCTCCAGGTCGGCGACGGGCCCCGAGGCCTGCGCTTTCCGGGACCAGAGGCTCACGGACGGCCCCCCTCAAAGAGGGCGGCCAGGCCCAGCGGATGGTAGCGGGTCTTCCAGGCCTCCTGGACGCCCGTGAGCGTGAGCTGGCAGTCCCGGGTCTGGAGGTCTCGGTCCAGGGCCAGCAGCAGCTGGACGCCGGACATGTCCAAGTCCCCGATGCCACTGAGGTCCAGGGCCACGGGGCCGGGCTGGGACGCTAGGAGGGGCTGGAGGAGCTCCCACTGCCCATGGATGGAAAA
>CAITBU010000023.1 GCA_903890595.1 uncultured Holophagaceae bacterium
GGCACCTCCAGGGCCTGCACCCGCTGTGGCATGCTCGCGTCCCTCATCTCGTCCCGCGGGGAAGGCGTGGCCGCCACCGGAGAGTGGCTGGCCAGCGTTCGCCGGGGTGGCCGCCTGGAGGCCCGGGAGTTCCGGGTCCGCTCCATGCCCCTGGCAGTAGGGGGCCATGGCCTGACCCTGATGACCTTCCAGGACACCAGCGCCGAGAAGCGCCGGGATGCCCTCGAGCGGGTCTTTATCCACGACCTCATGCAGTCCCTCAAGGGCCTCCAGTCCTGGTCCGAGATGCTCCAGGGTGCGGGCGCTGACCCCCTCCAGGTGGCTGAGCGGGTCATCGAGATGGCCGACCACCTGCGCTCGGAGGTCGAAGCCCAGCATCGGCTGCTGCAGGCCGAGTGTGGGGACGTTGTATCCGTGGTCCTGGAGGCCACTGCCGCCCAGGTCCTGGATGACCTGGAGCACTCCCTGGGGCCCGAAGCTGCTATGAGGCTGCTCCGGGTGCCCTCCAAGCTGGAAGACCTGCCTCTGCGCACGGACCTCGTGGCGCTTGGCCGGGTGCTGTCCAACATGGCCCACAACGCCTTCGAGGCCATGCCCCTGGGGGGCCAGGCCTGTGTCTGGTTCGAGCTCCGGGAGGAACGGCCCACCTTCGTGGTCCAGAATCCCGGCTGCATGCCCCCAGAGGTGGCCGACTGCGTCTTCCACCGCTCCTTCAGCACCAAGTCGGACCGGGGCAGGGGCCTTGGAACCTACGGCATGAAGGTGCTGGGCGAGACGGTCCTGGGGGGCAAGGTGGGCTTCACCAGCACCTGGGAAACGGGCACCCAGTTCTTCATTGAGCTGCCAGCGGGTATGCTGATCCCTCGATGCCTGCCCACCGACCCCGCCCGTTCAGCCGGGATATCTTCTTCCGAGCGCTGAGGTTCTTCTACCTGCTCTGGGGCGGGATGTTGTTGTCGACCCTGGCGATCTATGGCCGGCTGCGGCTGCCCTCCCTTTTTTGGGAGTGGCCCGAGGTCTGCCGAGGCTTGATGGGCCCCTGGGGCCGCGCCCTGGCCCTGGGCCTCGGCCTGGTGATGTGCCTGGCGGCCCTGCTGGAGATCTGGGAGCTGGTGGACCGGTTGCTGGTTCGCTTCATGGGCGAGTCGGAGCACTGACCCCCCGGGTCCCCTGACAGGTGACCTCGGAGGAATGCGCTTGGTGATTCGGGCGCTTTTGGCGATGCTGGAACCTTGGGCGTGAACCCTTTCCTGGTTCGGGTCATTCAGAATGCATCGGAGGCAGTGCGACATGGCTCATGCGGTTCGTGGATTCTTCAGTGCGGGACTTCTGCTGGGTGCGGGAGCCCTGCCCGTCGCAGCCCAGAGCCTGGCCCTGCCGGCGGCGGACCCTGTGGGCATCAGCCGGAGCGGGGTGCAGGTTGCCTACGGCTACAGCCTGGAGGCGGCGGCCACCAATCCAGCCCTCCTGGTCTCCCTGCGGGAAAAGTCCGGAGCCTACCTCAGCGTGGGCCTGGAGATGGCGAGCAGTCAGCAGAGCCTAGAATCGAGCCAGAACGGCTTCTTCAGCAGCGACCGGAACCGCAGTATCGGTGCTTTCGGCCTGGCGCTCCGACAGTCACCCACCCTCACCTTGGGCCTGAAGCTGGATGAACCCTTCCTTCGTCATGGCCGCCTCCCCGGCGATGCCCCCACGCGCTACCTGGGCGACAGCATCGACCTGTCGGCACGGCGCCTGGAGGGTCAGGCCGCCTGGGCTCTCAACCCGACCCTGTCTGTGGGAGTGGGCCTGGGCGTGGCTCGCCTGTCCTACGGCTCCAGCACCGTGGTGCGCCTGGGTGTACCCAACACGACCACGAGCCTGACGGATGGCCTGGTGGAGCAACGGATCGGGGAAAACGGCAACAAGGTGGTACCCAGCTACTCCCTGGGCGTCCGGTGGGCCATCAGCCCCCGCTGGACCCTGGGCTTCGTCCACCAGTCCGGGCTCAAGGGCGACCTGGACCTCAAGGCCCACTTCCAAGACGCACCCCTGGGCTACTACGCCAACGATGGCCTGAGCCTGGCTCCCCTCGGCACGGTCCCCCGGGCCACGGCCCTGCTGGCGGCCTCCACAGCATCCGCTGGCAACGGCACCCTGGAGCTGCCCTCCCGGACCACCGTGGGCATGCGCCACCGGACCCACCCCATGGTCACCTGGGAAGCAGATCTCTCCTGGACTTCCGGCGGCCTGCGGATGCCCGGCTTTGCCACGGCCCGCACCTCGCTGGGGACGGCCACCGCCCCCTCACCGCTGCCTCAGGGCAAGGGCCATTTGGGGGCCGGTGCCTCCACCGAGATTGAGCTGGGCAAGCTCTGGACGCTCCGGGCGGGCATCTTTCTGGACCAGCGCAGCATCGAGTCCAGCCGCACGGAGCCCCTCCTGGGCGGCAGCCGGACCGCTGGCTTCTCCGTCGGCGCCGGCTATCGCGTGTTCGGCGGTGAGCTGAACCTGGGCTACCAGTACCGGCAGAGCGAGGACCAGGACAGCCGCCAGCTGGACGGTGTCTGGAGCTCCACGGGCTTCCGCAACGTCGGTACCCGCCTCCGCGTCGAGGGCATGGGCCACCTGGTGGCCCTCGGGTTCAAGAAGACCTTCTAGAAAGCGAGTCCCCATGCGATTCCCCGGCCCCCATGCCTGCGAGGAGGCCCTCGCTCGCGGGGAGCTGCACACCCTCTGGATTGCCCCCGCCGCTTGGGGGCGCCTGTCCAAACTGGTCGCCGCTGCCCGGGAGGCCGGTGTGGTCATCCACCGGGAGCCCATGGAGGGACTCGACCGGCGCAGCCCAGACCAGCGCCACCAGGGCATCCTGGGCGAGGGCGGGGCCTTCGCCTACGCTGAGTTCGACGCCATCGCCGCCCGGGTGGTGGAGAAGGGCTCTGCAGCCCTGGTGCTGGCCCTGGACGGGGTCACGGACCCTCACAACCTGGGGGCCGTCCTCCGCTCGGCCGCTGCGGCGGGGGTGGATGGGGTGATTTTGCCGGAGCGCCGCTCGGCTGCCATCAACGAGACTGTGGTCCGCGCCAGCGCTGGTACGGCCGGCCGGGTACCGGTCTGCCGGGTGGTGAACCTGGGGCGGGCCCTGGACGATCTGAAGCAGGCCGGGGCCTGGGTCTACGGTCTGGCGGCAGGGGAGGGTAGCCAGAACTACCTGGGCGAAGCCTTTGACCGGGCCACGGTGTTGGTGCTGGGTGCGGAGGGCGAGGGACTGCATCTGAAAATTCGTGAGCGCTGTGACGGCCTCCTGCACATTCCCATGCCCGGTGGGGTCGACAGCCTCAACGTCTCGGCCGCAGCAGCGGTGGCCCTCTTCCGGGTGCTGGCGCGGCGCGGCGACAGTGCTGGTGGCGGGTTGCCCGAGGAAGTTTTTCCTTGAGACCCCCGCTGTGCCGTGATACCTTTCGTATTCCCTGTCAGGGAAGCCCTGCCTCGCAGAGTGCCTGATATGGAGCCCCGTTAGGGACTCTTTTGGGAGGCTTTCCGGACCATTGGAAAGTCACATTGACAAGCCCCGGGAGGGGCGACGGGAAAGCACGCCGAGATGGCCGAGTGGTTAATGGCAGCAGACTGTAAATCTGCCACGCATCGCGTTACGGAGGTTCGAATCCTTCTCTCGGCACCAATCCCCGGCAGGTTTGGGGATGACTGTCCCGTTTTACCTTCCACCGCGGGAATAGCTCAGTTGGTAGAGCGTCAGCCTTCCAAGCTGAATGTCGCGGGTTCGAACCCCGTTTCCCGCTCCATCCTCCCTCGTCCGCCGGACCACTCCGGCGAGGCGGCAAGGTTCAAGGCCCACATAGCTCAGTGGTAGAGCACTTCCTTGGTAAGGAAGAGGTCACCGGTTCAAGCCCGGTTGTGGGCTCCACCCTTACATTCGTTCCCCCCTTTCTTCTCTCCCACCATCCAGGAGGCATTTGTGGCCAAAGAGAAATTTGATCGTTCCAAGACGCACGTCAACATCGGCACCATCGGACACGTGGATCACGGCAAAACCACGCTGACCGCCGCCATCACCTACGTGCTCTCCAAGAAGTTCGGTGGCGAGACCAAGTCCTACGACCAGATCGACTCCGCTCCGGAGGAGAAGGCCCGCGGGATCACGATTAACACCGCCCACGTCGAGTACCAGACCGAGAAGCGCCACTACGCGCATGTCGACTGCCCCGGCCACGCTGACTACATCAAGAACATGATCACGGGCGCTGCCCAGATGGACGGCGCCATTCTGGTGGTCGCGGCCACTGACGGCCCTATGCCCCAGACCCGTGAGCACATCCTCCTGGCCCGCCAGGTCGGCGTGCCCTACATCGTGGTCTTCATGAACAAGGTCGACATCGCCGATCCCGAGCTCACCGAGCTGGTCGAGATGGAGATCCGTGACCTGCTGTCCTCCTACCAGTTCCCCGGCGACGATATCCCCATCGTCAAGGGCTCCGCCCGCCTGGCTCTGGATCACGCCGAGACCCCCGACCATCCGGACTGCCAGTGCATCCATGAGCTCATGGCTGCCGTCGACGCCTACATCCCGGATCCGGCTCGCGCCATCGACAAGCCCTTCATCATGCCCGTCGAGGACGTGTTCACCATCACCGGCCGCGGCACCGTGGTGACCGGCCGCATCGAGGCTGGCATCGTTCGGGTTGGCGAGGAAATCGAGATCATCGGCCTCAAGGACACCGTCAAGAAGATCGTGACCGGCGTCGAGATGTTCCGTAAGTCCCTGGACCAGGGCCAGGCTGGCGACAACGCTGGCATCCTGCTCCGCGGCGTGGAGCGCAAGGACGTGGAGCGCGGTCAGGTGCTTGCCAAGCCCGGCAGCATCACCCCCCACACCAAGTTCAACGCCCAGGTGTACGTGCTGACGAAGGAGGAGGGCGGTCGCCACACTCCCTTCTTCAACAAGTACCGTCCCCAGTTCTACTTCCGCACCACTGACGTGACCGGCTCCATCGAGCTCGAGGCCGGCCGTGAGATGGTGATGCCCGGTGACAACGTCACGCTGACCGTCGAACTGATCCAGCCCATCGCCATGGTCAAGGGTCTCAAGTTCGCCATCCGTGAGGGTGGTCGTACGGTGGGTGCAGGCAACGTGGGCGAGATCCTGGCCTAAAGCCTGATCCGCCCTCCGACTTAGGAGGTCCCATGCGCGACATCGTTCACCTTCAGTGCCAGGGGTGCAAACGCAAGAACTACAGCACCACCAAGAACAAGAAGACCACCACAGGCAAGCTTGAGTTCAACAAGTTCTGCCGGTTCTGTGTTGGTGTCCGGGTTCACCGAGAGGCCAAGTAGGCTTTCGGACCCGAGGTGATCGCCCGGCCCCGCGAGGTGTTCGGGCGGTCTCCACAGGGGAGTAGCTCAGTTGGTAGAGCAGCGGACTCCAAATCCGCAGGTCGCGGGTTCGAAGCCTGTCTCCCCTGCCACATTCCGGCCCCGGCGATCCTGCTCGGGGCCAGGTTTTTCTGATCCATGTCCATTTTTCGGGGTCCAACTTGATCAGCGCCATCAAGCAGCAGGCCAAGGAACTCTCAGCGGAACTCAACCGCGTGGACTGGCCAACGAAGGACAAGGTGATGTCCTCGGCCTGGACCGTGGTGGTGATCTCCCTGTTTGTGGGAGCTTTCCTCTGGTCCGTGGACTGGGTCCTCTCCAAAGGCTTCGCGGTTTTCTTTCTGAAGACTCGCTGAAGCGGAGGCAGGCATGACTGAACTTGTGAGTACCCCCCAGGACACCCCCGCACAGCCTCAGGGCAGCCAGCTCCGGTGGTTCATCATCCACACCTACTCGGGCTACGAAGCCAAGGTGATGGAGCATCTCCGTCAGCGCATCAAGATGGAAGAGCGCTCCGAGAGCTTCGGCGACATCCAGATCCCCGAGGAGACCTACGAGGAGATGAAGGTCGATGCCAAGACTGGGAAGAAGGAGCGCATCACCAAGAAGCGCAAGTCCTTCCCTGGTTACCTCCTGGTGCAGATCGGCGTCGAGCAGCGGACCGATGGCTCCGTCGAGATGGCGGATGTGGACTGGCACCTGGTGCGCAACACCCCGAAGGTCACCAGCTTCGTGGGGGCCAACAAGAAGCGCCCCACGCCGCTGACCGAGGATGAGGTCCGCCAGATCATGCACCACACGGAAGAGACGCAGGAGAAGCCCAAGCCGAAATACCACTTTGAGAAGGGCGAAAAGGTCCGTATCATAGATGGCCCCTTCGCAAACTTTGAAGGGGATGTGGATGAGATCCACGAAGAGCGCTCCACCATCAAGGTGATGGTGACGGTGTTCGGTCGTAGCACCCCCGTGGAGCTCGACTTTATCCAGGTGGAAAAGCGCTGAAGCCCTTTTCACACCCTTTAAGGCGGCCGTCGCCGGCATTCGTCGGAATCAGTCGCAGGAGAACAAGACATGGCTAAGAAGATCACTGGATACATCAAGCTGCAGCTGCCCGCAGGCGAGGCCACCCCGGCCCCTCCCGTCGGTCCCGCGCTGGGCCAGCACGGCGTCAACATCATGGAGTTCGTGAAGCAGTTCAATGCCAAGTCCGTGGGCCAGGTCGAGAAGGGCACCATCCTTCCCGTGGTCATCACGGTCTTTGCTGACCGCAGCTTCAGCTTCATTCTGAAGACCCCTCCTGCCGCCGTGCTCATCAAGAAGAAGCTCGGCCTGGACAAGGGCAGTGCCACCCCCAACAAGACCAAGGTTGGCAAGATCACCCGCGAGCAGCTCGAGGAGATCGCCAAGGTCAAGATGCCCGACCTCACCGCCGGCAGCCTCGAGGCCGCCGTCCGCTCCATCGCTGGCTCCGCCCGCTCCATGGGCGTCGACGTCATCGGCTAGTCCTCGCTGAATTCACCACGGAGGCGCGGAGAGCACGGAGCAATGACACGGAGTTCGTTCCTGTCTTCTCCTCCCCCCAAGCTTCCCTGGCTGCTCTTACTGACAAGCAATCCCCCACAGCGTGACCGGGGCCACAGAGACCACCATCCTCCGTGCCACCTCAGTGACCCCCGTGCCTCTGTGGTGCACTTCACTGGAAAGCCGCACCGTGCGGCGATCCCGGCCACCGCGACCGTCATCGCGGGAGATCTACGAATGGAGCCAATATGGCAAAACCTGGAAAGAAGTACCGGGCTGCCGCGGCCAAGATCGAGGATCGCCCCTACGAGCTCACAGACGCTCTCACCGTCGTCAGGGAATTGGCCTTCGCCAAGTTCGACGAAACGGTGGAAGTGCACATGAGGCTCGGAGTTGACCCCCGCCATGCGGACCAGATGGTCCGTGGCACGTTGGTCCTGCCTCACGGCACGGGCAAGACGATGCGGGTGGCGGTCATCGCTGGTGGCGAGAAGATCAAGGAAGCGGAAGCTGCGGGCGCCGAGATCGTGGGCGGGGATGACCTGGTCGAGAAGATCGCCGGTGGATTCCTCGACTTCGATGCCCTCGTCGCGACCCCGGACATGATGAAGGGCGTTGGTCGACTGGGCAAAGTGCTTGGTCCCCGCGGCCTCATGCCCAACCCCAAGACCGGAACCGTGACCTTCGACGTGGCCAAGGCCATCAAGGAGATCAAGGCCGGCAAGGTCGAGTACCGCGTCGACAAGACGGGCATCATCCATGCCCCCGTTGGCAAGCTCTCCTTCGGCGTCGAGAAGCTGGAAGAGAACGCCAAGGCGCTTATCGATGCCGTGCACAAGGCCAAGCCCGCCACGGCCAAGGGCAAGTATGTGAAGACGATGTACATCGCCTCCACCATGGGTCCGTCCATCAACCTCAACACCAGTGTTGAGAAGTAGGAGGCCACCATGGAAAAGACCAAGAAATACGCCGAAGTCGCCGTCCTGAAGGACACCTTCGCCTCCGCCACCTCGGCGGTCGTGATCGAGTTCAAGGGCCTCGTGGTGGGCAAAGACACCGCCTTCCGCAAGACCATCCGTGAGAGCAAGGCCCAGTACCGCGTCAGCAAGAACACGCTGCTGCGCCTGGCCGTGAAGGACACCTCCTTCGAATCCCTCGGAGGCTTCTTCAAGGGCTCCAGCGCCATTGCCACCACCCGTGAGGACGTGATCCTCCTGGCCAAGGCCGTGAACGGCTTCCTCAAGGACAATCCCGCCGCCACCTTCAAGGCCGGCGTGATCGACGGGAAGAGCATCGATGCCAAGCAGCTGCAGGTCCTGGCCGAGCTGCCCAGCCGCGATGTCCTCCTCTCCAAGCTCCTCTACCTCATGAAGTACCCCATTTCCGGTCTGGCGGTCGTCCTCGAGGGGATCCGCAAGCAGAAGGCCGGCGAGTAGCACTCCCAACCCCGAATCCATAACCCATTTCGAATTTTTTGGAGGCCATCATGGCTCTCACCGCCGATCAGCTCATCGCTGAAATCGAAACCATGACCGTGCTCGACCTGGCCAATCTGGTCAAGGCCCTCGAGGACCGCTTCGGTGTCTCTGCCGCCGCCATGGCCGCTCCCGCCGCTGGCGCGACCGCTGCCGTTGCCGTGGAAGAGCAGACCGAGTTCAACGTCATCCTCCTCGAGGCTGGCGCCAACAAGCTCAACGTCATCAAGGCTGTCCGCGAGCTCGTCGCTGGCCTGGGCTTGAAGGAAGCCAAGGACCTCGTTGATGGCGCTCCCAAGGCCGTCAAGGAAGGCGTGACCAAGGACGAGGCCCAGAAGGTCAAAGAGAAGCTCGAGGCCGCCGGCGCCAAGGTCGAGGTCAAGTAGTTTCTTTTCAGTAACTACGCAAAGCGTGGGGTGCCCTGTGCACCTTGCGCTTTGCGATGTCGTCTGAAACTGGTACGATTATTCCTTCCGGCCGGACTCTCGGTCGGACCCAGCCTCTCAAAGGCCCCTGGTTGCCAAACGCCCGCCGCCGCAGCGACATTCCCGTTTCAGGCCCAGGCTCTCCACCGCCCGGTGGAAGCCAGGCCATCGGTGCGTTTCAGGGCGTCCGAATTTCCCGAATGTGATCCTCCGCCCGGGGGCAGGCCCCTGGGCATATGCCGTCTTTGCACCTGGCCCGCCGCCTTGAAGTCCCGTGCAGCGAGTCGCCCATAGCAAGGTTCCGCCAATTCCATCTGGAGCGAACCATGAGCGTTCAGCAGAACATCTACCGTCAGCGCCTCGACTTCTCGAAAATTGCTTCCAAGGTTCCTATCCCGAACCTTATCGATATCCAGAAGCGGAGCTACGACGAGTTCCTGCAGATGAACCTGCTGCACAGCGAGCGCGAGACGCGCGGGCTGAAGGCAGTCTTCGAGTCCATGTTCCCCGTGCACAACGGGAAGAACCCTGACGGCAGCGACGCCACCCTCGAAGTCGAGTTCCTCGACTACACCGTGGGCCACTGGGCTTGCAAGTGCGACCAGTACCCGGAACCGGGTCGGCAGGGTCTTGAGTACCTCCGCACGAAGTGCAAGCAGTGCAGCCACAGCATCGTCTCGGAGCACCCGAAGGACCCCACGGTCGACTGCCCCAAGTGCGGCACCCGTAACAAGAACGAAGCCAAGATCTGCGACGTCTGCCAGGAACCCGTGTCCATGAAGCAGAAAATGGGCATGGACGAGTGCGTTGAGCGCAGCGCCACGCTGGCTGCTCCCCTCAAGATCCGGGTGCGCCTGAACCAGTGGGACAAGGACGACAAGGGCGTTCGTCGCTTCAAGCAGGGCTCCGACTCCGAGGTCTACTTCGGCGACCTGCCGATCATGACCGACCGCGGCACCTTCATCATCAACGGCACCGAGCGCGTGATCGTGAGCCAGCTGCACCGCAGCCCCGGCGTGTTCTTCAGCATCTCTTCGGACAAGAGCCTCTACAGCGCTCAGATCATCCCCTACCGCGGTTCCTGGATCGAGTTCGAGCTGGACGCCAAGGGCCTCCTCTACGCCCGCATCGACCGCAAGCGCAAGTTCCTGGGCACCACGTTCATGCGCGCCCTGGGCCTCTTTGCCGAGGACCTCAACGCCAACGAGCCCATGCTCCGTCACTTCTACACCCCGGCGACCTTCCTCCTGAAGAAGGGCAAGCTCACCGTGGCGGTTGCCGACCACCTCCTGGGCAAGAAGTGCGACGAGGACGTCAAGCACCCCAAGACCAAGGAAGTGCTGCTCCCCAAGGACAAGAAGATCAGCAAGCGCCTCCTGGAGCACCTTGAGAAGGCCGGTCTCAAGGAAGTCCCGGTCTCCCGCGAGATGCTGGATGGGGCCGTCCTCCTGCAGGACATCGTCAACCTGAGCACTGGTGAAGTGCTCATGGAAGCCAACGAGCCCTTCCTCCAGACCCACCTCGAGATGTTCCTGGCCAACGATGTCCAGTCCTTCGACGTGTGCTTCCCCGAGGCCGATGCTACGGGCAAGGTGTTCTCCGAGACCCTCAACAAGGACCACACGGAAGACAGCGAGGAAGCGGCCAAGGAGCTCTTCAAGAAGATCCGGCCGGGCGAGCCCGCCACCATGGAGTCCAGCAAGAAGCTGCTCTTCGGGATGTTCTTCGATCCCCAGAAGTACGACCTGAGCAAGGTGGGTCGGCACAAGCTCAACGAAAAGCTGGAGATCAAAGAGAACCTGGAAGTTCGCACCCTGGGTCCCCAGGACTTCGTGCAGACCGTCCACTACCTCCTGCGCCTGAAGAAGTACGACACCACCCGACAGGATGCCGGCGAGATCGCCCCCGTCCGGGCCGACGACATCGACCACCTGGGCAACCGCCGCGTGCGGTCCGTGGGTGAGCTCCTGGAGAACGGCTTCCGCGTGGGTCTGGTGCGCGTGCAGCGGGCCATCAAGGAAAAGTTCAGCATCGCGCAGGACCCCAACAGCCCCGTGCAGGCCCATGACCTGATCAACAGCAAGCCTGTGATCGCGGCCATGAAGGA
>CAITBU010000024.1 GCA_903890595.1 uncultured Holophagaceae bacterium
CAGGCGGGGATGGCCGCTGGGCCACCAGGCGCGGGCTTCACCGTCGAAGTCCTTGCGCCGGACCTCGGGAATCCGGGCCCAGTAGAACGACAGGGCCGGGCCGGAGGCCTTCATCTCGAGCACGTAGAGCGGTCCCACCTCAGGACCGGGACGGCCCCAGCGGTCCTCTACGGAGCTGAGCACCACCAAGGAGCCCTGGGGCAGGGGTGCGCCGACGCGATAGGCACTGGCGGCCTCGGCATTGGCCCAGGACCGGACCCAGCGCCCACCGTGGGCGACGGACTTTACGGGGTCAGGGTGGAGGGGTTCCAGGGCGGCGAAGTCCAGGGCCCGGGCCAGCACGGAGGGCTCCGGAGTGACCGGCCCCGTGGGTGGCCGCACTGGCACCGGCGCCACAGCCGCAGCCGCAGCCGCAGCCGCCGGCAAGGCTGCCTGGGGCGCCGAAAGCGCTGGGGCCTTGGCATGGGCCAGGCTATGGCCGGAGTCCCCGGCCATGACCAGGAGGACGCTCCACACCAGACCGAGGCCCAGACTCAGGAGGCCGAGGCTCTGGTACTCCTTGCGGGGGCGGGTCATGGCCCAGAGGGCCGCGGCCCCCACAAGGAAGGCCGCCAGGGCCACGCCAAGGTGCCAGGTCAGCGGACCCCAGGCGCTCGGGGCCAGGGACGGCAAGAGCCGGTGGGGGGGTAGCAGGCCCAGGTGGCGCATCTGGATGTAGCCGGTGGCCAGGGAGGCCACGAGGCCCACCAGGCCCGCCCAGCCCAGATAGCGGGCCACGGTCCACCAGGCGCGGATCCCTCGACCTGGACGCTGCGCCGCCAACAGGGCCAAGGGCAGGAGCAGGCCAACGGCCACCGGAAGGTGGGAAAGGAACGCATGCTTGAAGGCCAGCCAGTCCATGAGCCCCGCACCAAGATGTCAGACGAAGGTGATGTCAGCAGTGTGGCATCCGAGCCGGGGGGTTCGGGAAGCGATTGGTGTCACAATTATTCCATGCGCCAGACCCTCCTCCAGCACGTTCAAGCTTCCGCCGAGCTGAAGCAGTCCTTCTTCGAGCGGGAGGTGGACCGCATCGTGGCCCAGGCCGACGACATGGCCGAGCGACTGCGGCGCGGGGCCCGCATCCTGGTGTGCGGCAACGGGGGCAGCGCCGCCGATGCCCAGCACTTTGCTGCTGAGCTAAGCGGGCGCTACGTCAAAGAGCGGCGGGCCCTGGCGGGCATCGCCCTCACCACGGACACCTCGGCTCTCACGGCCATCGGGAATGACTATGGCTTCGACCAAGTCTTCTCCCGTCAGGTGGAGGCCCTGGGCCGCCCGGGCGACCTGCTCGTCGGCATCAGCACCAGCGGCAACAGCCCCAATGTCCTCCGGGCCGTGGCCTCAGCCAAGGAGCTGGGGATCCGCACCCTGGGCCTCCTGGGCCGGGATGGCGGCAAGCTGGCCGGCCTCATGGACGACGCCCTGGTGGTGCCTTCCACGGTCACGGCTCGTATTCAGGAAGTCCACCAGATGGTCTATCACTTCTGGTGCGAGGCCCTGGACACCCACTTCTGAGCCGCCTCATGGCCCTCGCAGCAGGCCTCCTGGCCCTGGCCCTCCTGGCTCAGCCGACCCCCCGCACCCATGCCTGGCGGGATGCCGCCGGTCGGACCCACATCACCAACACCCCTCCCCCAGCCGGCGCCGAGGTCCTGCAGATGCCCTCAGCCTCGGGGCTCGAAAACGGCAAGGCCATACCCCCGGAGCCAGCCCTGGTTGCGCCTGCCCCGGAGGCCCCGCCGGAGCCGTCCCTGACCCCCGCCCAGCGGGAGGCCTGGAGCGCTCTCGACCAGCACCTGGGCCGGGCTCGCTCGGCCGGGGATCAGCGCACCCTGACTGCCACCGTGCAGTCGCTCTTTGACGATAGCCTCTGGGGCCGAGGGCTGTGGGCCCTGGCCAGTGCCCCCCTCCTGGGCCTGGCCCTCCTGGGCCTCGTCGGCTGGTGGGTGGCCCTGGGCCTCCGAGCATCCCTACGCCTCCCGGCCATGGTGGGCTTCCTGCTGGCGGGCCTCACCCTCGGCCAGGCGCTGCTAGCCACTTTTCTCTACCGCACCCAGGCCGCCCACCTGCGGCAGAACCTCCAGCGCCTCGAGGTCCACACCGGCCTGGGCCGACCCCTGCCAGCAGCCCAGCGCCTCCGGCTCCAGCAGCGCTATGCCGACCTGGA
>CAITBU010000025.1 GCA_903890595.1 uncultured Holophagaceae bacterium
ACCAGTTCAGCCTTGTTCATGGAAACCTCCAAAATAGGGGATCTATGCCCCCGGGTTGTGAAAAACGGAATCGGCTCCCGAGGGAGACGACCGTGGTTGCTGGCTTTTCAGAGAGCAAGGACCCGTAGATGCCCATGGATCCTCGTGTTTCATAAACTGCCCAAAAATTACGCCGCAGATGCAGTGGGGTCAAGGATTTTCTTCCGGGAATTTTCGAAGAACGGCGCAGGCAGGGGATCCGGGTGACCATGGAACATCTCAAGGCCCGTAAATGCCCGTTTTAAGTCCCATGGTTCTCGCATATCGCTGTAGAACTATGGGTGCGCCCACCGGCCCCTGGGCCTATCATGGGGCGATGGCTCACCCCTACTTCCTCACCGTGGCGTATGCGGGCGCCGGCTTTCACGGCTGGCAGATCCAGACGTCGCTGCGCAGCGGCCAGGGCGACCTCTGGAAGGCGCTCCAGGCCTTTGATCCCGAGGCACCCATGCCCCAGGGGACGGGCCGCACAGATGCCGGCGTGCACGCCCGCGCCCAGGGCGTGCTCATTCTTGCCGCCCGGGAATGGGAACCCTACCGTCTCCTCGCCGCCCTCAACGCCCACCTGCCTGAAGACCTGCGCGTGATGGCGGTCCAGACCGCCCCGGAGGGCTTCTTCCCCCGGCAGCATGCGATGGCCAAGCGCTACATCTACCGCCTGGCCCTTGGGCCTGCTGCAGACCCGCTGCAGTCCCCGTATCGCTGGCATGTGCACCAGGCGGTGCCGCTGGATCTGGCGGCCATGGCGGCGGCGGTCCCACCGCTGCTGGGTACCCACGACTTCTCTGCTTTCCGCTGTGCGGAGTGCTCGGCTCGCACTCCCGTGCGAACCTTGCACGCCCTCCGTGTCGTGCCGGTCGAAGGTGGCGTCGAGCTGATCTTTGAAGGCAGCAGCTTTCTCATGCACCAGGTCCGCATCATGGCGGGCACGCTGGTGGAAGTGGGCCGGGGCAAGCGGGAACCGGGCTCCCTGGTCCAGGTGCTGCAGTCTGCTGATCGGCGTCAGGCCGGCCGCACCGCACCGCCGGAGGGCCTGTGCCTCGAGAAGGTCTGGTACGAGGCTCGCTGGGGCCTCGGCGACCCGAGTCCCTGGGGCGAGCGGGCCTGAGCATCAGCGCCCTGCCTGTTGTGGTTTTTTGAGGTCACTCGGGGATTCCGGCGACAAGAAACGCCAACCGCAGAGAGCGCAGAGGAAGCCTTATCCCCTTCATCCGTTTTTATCCCTGTTTCAGTGCTTTTTTCAACAGGGATGAAGGGGATGAAAAAGATAAAAACGGACCGCCGCCAAACCCCTTCGGGGCCCTGACTTTGGCCTGCTCCTCGTTGTTTCTGGTCCAGGCTCAGTCGAGGTAGAAGCCGACGCCCTGCCAGACCTTGAAGCGGGTCTTGCCGTCCTTGGAGGCGGCGGGATCGAAGACGATGCGCTTGGCAGCGTCCACGCAGGCCTCGTTGGCCCGGGCGGCGTCCGGGGAGGCGTCGGAAAGGCCCTGGAGCAGACGGGCGGCCACCACGTCCCCCTTCTCGTTGATGAGCACGTTGACCACCACCACGCCCTTCGGCCGGCCGGAGAGGAGGCCTGTGGACTTCAGGCGGGGGGTCACGCGGTTCAGGTTGACGGGGCGGGCGGGCACGACCTCCTCGCCCAGGGTCACCAGGTCCCCCTCGCTTGGCACGGTGCTGGCCTTGCGGCGCAGCTCCTCGCCCTCGGTGGTCATCTGGTCCATCTTGGCCCGGCTGTCGGTCACGGCCTGGCGGGCCTCCTGGAGCTCCTTGAGGAGGGCATCGCTGCCGCCCTGGTTCTCCCGCAGGCTGGCCTTCAGCTGCTCGGCTTCCTTGCGGGCGGTCTCGCCTTCGCTGCGGGCCACATCGCGGGCCTTGCGGGCGGCGACGAGCTCCTGCTGCAGGTCCTCGGTGCCGGCCAGGCGCTGCTTCAGGTCGTCCCGTTCCTCGGTGAGGGTCTTGACCTGCGCTTCCAGCTGGGCCGCCGTGGGCTTCTTAGCTGCGGCGGCGGAGAGGGGCAGGGCGAACAGCAGCAGGGCGAGCACGGCACGCATGGAACCTCCGAGAGGGACGCCTGGGCAGCACCCGCATCGCCGCACGGAACAGACTCCGGCAGGGCTTGGCGGGGGCCCGCTCGCAGGTTAGCAGGTTCCCCCGGAAGGCCGGGAGGGGCCACCCTCAAGCTGAGGCCGTGGGCCGATCATCGGACTGGGCTGGCTGCGAGGTCTTGAGCACCCCGCGCTTGAGCAGCTTGGAGAAGATCCCCAGGCACTCTTCCGGCTCGAAGGGGGCAATGGAGAGGATGTCCCGGATGCTCCAGACGCCGTTCACGCGGCTGGCGAGGAAGGCCTCGTTCGGGTAGAGGTCTGCCGTCATGAGCACATCCATGGAAACCGCCAGCTCCGGGATCAGGTCCTGGTTCAGGCGGGTCTCTTCCAGGAGGCTCTGGACCACGGTCATCATCTGGTTGGCGTCAGCGTTGCGCGGCTGCTCCTGGAGGATGCGGCGAAGCTCCTCCTGGGCTTCCTGGAGCTTTTGCTTTTCCACCAGGATGCGGGCCCGCTGCAGGTGCAGGCTGGGGTGCTCGCCGAGGTGGCCGCCGCCGTCCAGGAGGCGGGCCAAGCCCTTCTCGTGGAGGTCAAAGAGCAGGCGGTTGACCTTGAACTCGGGCATGCGCAGCTCCAGGACCAGCTGGTCCACCTTGCGGCGGCCGTCCAGGCGGGCCAGGATCTCAGCGTCCTCCCGGGAGAGGGGCAGGTGCTCGGCGATGGACTCAGGGACCGCGACGAGAACGGCGTCCCCGCCATGGATGACCTTGCGGATGCGCTTCCAGTCGTCGAGGCGGCGGGCTCCCTCCAGCACAATGCCCGTCACGTCGAGGCTGAGCAGCATGGACCGCTGATGGGGGGCCGCCCCGTCATGGAACTCGAAGGTGCCCATGCCCCAGAGGAAGGTGTCGAAGAGGCTCTCCTCGACCTTCATCTGCACGATGCGCCGGATCTCAGCTTCGGTGATGAGGTGGCGATTGATGAGAATGCGCCCCAGCAGCTGCTGCTCATCCTCCTGGGTGGCCAGGGCATCCCGCAGCTGCTCTTCAGTGATGCGATTGAAGGCCAGCAGGTACTGCCCGAGGTATTCCCGGGGGTCCGAGGACCACACGCTGGTGATCCGGCCGTCCAGGAAGGAGACGCGCTTGGTGTGCAGGGCGCCCTTGAGCTCCAGGACCCCGGTCTTCTTGCCCACAGCCAGCCACTGGAGGATATCCTCCAGGCCCATGGTGGACAGATCGCCGTTTAGCGCCAAGCCCCGCCTCCTGAAGGGACAAGCCTATCCAGGTTCCTGTCATAAGAGCAATCCCCTTGACCGGCCTGGGTGGCACACCCCTCCTGCCTACTCATCGGCATCCACTGGAATTGGATAAGAGGTCAGAGGCGGGCGAGTACGTCCCGGATGGCCCGGTTCAGCAGGTCCGGGTGGTGGCGGGCCGTGAGCATCTCGGGGTCCAGCAGCGGAAAGCGGTGGACCGGGATGCCCAGGATCTGGTCTGCCTGCGTCAGCAGGGGCTGGCCGCCCTCCTCTTGGTAGCGGGCCAGTAGGCTGCTGCTCAGCGGCGTCTCGTTGGCGATGATGGCGGCGAGCCGGGTGTGGGTGAGGGCCGCGATGGCGGCCACATGGGCCTCCAGGTCCAGGCCGTGGGTCTCACCAGGCTCGGTCATCAGGTTGGCCACATAGACCACCGGGGCCTGGGACAGCTCCACGGCCTCCTGCAGCTCCCGCAGGAGCAGGTTCGGGATGGTGGAGGTGTAGAGGCTGCCGGGGGAGAGCAGGATGAGGTCGGCACTCAGCAGCGCCAGGACGGTCTCCGGCAGGGGCTCCGCATCCCGGGGTTCCAGCCAGAGGCGGGCCAGGGGCGGGTGGCTGGCCCCCACGGCGGTCTCGCCGGCATAGGTGCGGCCGGCCATGTCCTCGGCACAGAGGGTGACGGGCACCACGGTGGAGGGGAACAGGCGGCCGGCGGTGACCAGCACGCCCGAGAGCTTCCGGATGGCCCGGACCCAGTCACCCGTGAGGTCGGCCAGGGCCCACAGCATCAGGTTGCCCAGGGAGTGCCCGGAGAGGTCGCCCTCGCTCTTGAAGCGGTAGTTCAGGAGGTCCGACAGGGCGGAGTCCTCCAGCGTCAGGGCGGCGAGGCAGTTGCGCAGGTCTCCCGGAGGGATCCCGCCCAGCTCCTCACGGATGCGCCCAGAGGAGCCCCCGTTGTCGGACACGGTGACGATGCCCGTGAGCTTCCAGGGGTCCCGGCTGCGACCCGCCTCCCGCTTCAGGGCCCGGAGCAGCGAGGCAAGCCCGGTACCGCCCCCGAGGGCCACCACCCGCAGGGGGCGGTCAGCATCAAGACCCAGGGACGCTCCAGCCATGGCTGAGGGCCCCCGCCTTTAGCGGTTCTCGGTGAAGGCGAAGAGGGGGGACTTGCGGATGGAGTTGAAGTCGGGGTCCATGTGCCACTGGAAGACGAGGTCAGGATCCAGCTCCAGGGCCCGGTTGAGGCTGTCAGCGGAGGCCTCGACGTTCTCGGTCTGGGCAAAGGCCAGGGACCGCAGGTAGTAGGCCACCGCTTCGGTCGGGTGCTCCTTCACTTCCTTGTCGATGAGCTTCATGGCCTCCTCCGTGTTCCGGCGGTTCAGGCTGGCCTGGATCTCCACCAGGGCGGTCGGCTTGACGGCCTTGGGGGGGTTCAGCTTGGTCTGGGCCAGGCCCAGGTAGATCTGGGCGCGGCGCTTCACAGCCCACTCGCCCGCCTCATCGGCGGCCGCAATGACGGCCTCCAGGGCCTTGGCGGCCTCGGCGTGTTTGCCGGCTTCGAACTGCCCCAGGGCATGCTCAAAGGCGGAAGTGGCCGAGGAAGCGGCTGCCTGATCAGCAGGAAGCGCTGCCTTCGGGGTGGGTGCGGTCTTGGCCTTGGTTGCCATTCGGGGATCCTCTGGATGCTTTGGAGAAACTATAGAGTGACAGGTTTTCCGGGGCAAATCCTGGAGGGGGGGGCTCAGGCCTTGAAAAGGGCTTTTTCCTGGTTGAGGATGCGGGTGGAGACCAGGGTCATGATGGCCGCGAGGCCCACGGTCATGGTGAAGGCCACCAGGTACTCCATCCAGCTGAACTGCTGGCTGAACAACTTCCGCAGGGCCAGGCAGACGTTCACCACCGGCACGTAGGCGAGGAAGGTCATCTTCTCCACGCCCGGGGCCATGGTGAAGATCCCCAGGAACATGACCAGGAAGATGCCCGGGGTGATGGCGCTGCCGGCCTCGATGGTGTTCCGGGCCTGGATGCCCATGAGCAGGATGAAGTTCGAGAAGAAGAGGCCCAGGGGCACCATGATCAGGAACGTGAGACCCAGGGTCATGGGGTTGGCGATGGCTGCCACGGCCTGGAGGGAGCCGGCGGCACCACTGCTGGCGGTGGCCACGGAGAGGCCCATGCTCAGCAGGTTCAGCAGCGCCGAGATGACCCCGATGCTGAAGATGTAGAGCAGCTTGCCCAGGATGATCTGGTTGCGGGGCAGGCGGGTGGCCATGAGGCTCAGGAGGGTGTGGCGCTCCTTCTCCCCAGCGGTGGCGTAGATGCCGTGCTGCATGGAGCCTGCATACATCATGATCATCAGGAGGTAGGGCAGCATGCGGCCCATGACCTTGCCCACCTCAAGGGTGACGTCGGCGGCATTCTTTACCTCGAGCTTCAGGGGTTCCGCCAGCTGAGCGGAGGCCCCCAGGGTCTGGAGGCGGGCCTGCACCCAGGACTTTTCCTGGGTCCGGATGGCATCCTTCAGGCGCTTGAGGGCGATCTCCGAGGTGCGCTCGCTCTCGTCCATGGTGGCCGTGAGGACGAAAGTCTCCTGCTTCTGGAGGGCATCCGCTGCGGTGGCAGACACGTCCACCGCCAGCTCCAGCTTCTGGTCGCGGATGGCCTGGCGGAGGTCGCCAGCGGGCTTGGCGACCAGCTCGAAGTGACCCGGGGTGGCCTTCAGGAGTGGGGCCACCACACCCGAGGGATCGGACACATAGACGCGGCTGGCTTTGCTGCGGTTCTGGGCCTCATCCCGCTTCCCCATCTTGGCCATCATGCCGAAGATGGCGGGGTAGAGCAGGAAGGGCAGGACGAAGGTGAAGAACAGGGTCTTCCGGTCCTTGGAGAGCTCCAGGAACTCCTTTCGGGCGATGAGCAGGGCGCCGCGCATCAGTTGCTCCCTTCGGATTCAGCTGCCAGCTGGAAGAACACTTCGTCCAGAGTCTTGGCGTTGCGGCTCTGCAGGAGCTCCCGGGGCGGGGCGTCACCGTGCAGCTTGCCGTCGAAGATGATGCCCACCCGGTCGCAGATGTCCTCCACCATGGGCATGACGTGGGTGCTGACGATCACGGTGCGGCCCTCTTCCCGCATGATCCGGAGCAGGTCCAGCACCGTCTTGGCTGTCAGCACGTCGAGGCCCGTGGTGGGCTCGTCGAAGATGACCACTTTGGGATCGTGCAGCAAGGCCCGGGCGATGCTTACCTTCTGCTTCTGGCCGGAGGAAAACCCCTCCATCTTCACGTCGGCAAAGTCCGCCAGCTGCAGCTTGTCCAGCAGGTGCAGGCCCCGGCGCTCAGCCACGGCGGGATCCACGCTCTGAAAGCCGCCGAAGAGCCGCAGCAGCTCCCGGGGCGTGAAGCGGGTGTAGATGCCCATGTCAGTGCTCAGGTAGCCCATGCACCCCCGGACATCTTCGGCCTGCTTCCGGGTGTCCATGCCGCACACCTCGAGGCTGCCGGAGTCGGGCTCCATCAGGCCCGCAATCATTCGTAGCGTGGTGGACTTGCCGGCCCCGTTGGGCCCCAGCAGGCCGTAGATCTCACCGGGCTGCACCGTGAAGGTGATGCCCCG
>CAITBU010000026.1 GCA_903890595.1 uncultured Holophagaceae bacterium
GGGGGACCCCCATGCCCAGGCGTGACGGCCGTCACTTCAACGGAGGCCGTGGCTGGCCTTGAAGGGGGCCCACTGGGCTTTGAGTTGGATGAACGCCTCCACGTCCGCGCAGAGCAGGAAGGGATTGGTGAGGCGCTCCAAGGCGAGGGTGGAAACAGGCCGGGCGCCGTAGTCGTGGCCGGGCCAGAGGGTGGTCTCCGGGGGCCACTCCCGCAGGAGGCGCTGGAGGCTGTCCCACTCGGTGCGGGCGTCGGCCTCGCTGGTGGTGCCACCCACCTTGCCCACGAAGAGCAGGTCCCCCGTGATGGCCACGCCCAGGTCCACCACCCGGAAGGCCAGGTGGTCCGGGCAGTGGCCGGGCACGCGCCACACCTTCAGGCGGTAGGTGCCGAAGGGGACCTCCTCGCCGTCGACCAGCACCCGGTCCAGGGGGCCCGGATGGCCGGGGCCACCCAGCACCGGGGCGCCCGTGAGGGCCTGGGCCTCGGCGTTGCCCCCGGCATGGTCTGCATGGCCGTGGGTGTTCAGGATGGCCGTCACCTTCAGGCCCTGGGCCGCAGCCCGGGCCACGGCGGCGGCGGGATCGTAGCAGGGGTCCACCAGCAGGGCCTCGCCGGCCTCCCGGTCCCCCAGCAGGTAGGCAAAGTTGCGGTCGCCGCCCAGGCGAAGCTGCTCAAAGATGAAGCGCACGGTGGCCTCCCCCTCCAGCATGGGGCACCCCTGAAAGTGGATTCCTGGTTATCGGTCAGCCTCAGCCTGAAAAGACCCGATTTTTTGGCGGGGCCAGCGTGCAACAAAGTAGATAATTAAATGTAATAAAAGATTTTAGCCACAGATTTCACAGATTACACAGATAGAGAAAATGCCTTAGCCGGGGATGGACGGGGAGTGCGGGGATAGGGCACAGCTCCAGCATGGGCTCCAGCCCGGGGCGCCGCTGCCGCGCCTCTTGGGGGGCGCGGCCGTGGCACCCCGGGCTGACTTCCGGCACCGCCGGAAGCCGCCTGCGGCGGGCCCATGCGGGGGATGGGTCGGCGCGCAATCTGTGGAATCTGTGCAATCTGTGGATCCGCTTCTGCACTTGAATGGCTGGGGCTGAGCATGGCCGATAACCGAGAGAAGCTTTTCCGACCCAAGCACTCAGGCCGTTCTCCGCTCTCCTCAGCTCCTCGGTTTTCCTCCGCGTTCCTTCCTTTCCTTGCAGCCACCCCTTGCCTGTTTTCCTCTGCGTTCTCTGTGCTCTCTGCGGTGAGATTTCTTTCCCAAAAAGCCCGGAAGATCCTGCAAAGGGGCCCTGGGGACAGGGCGGGGCCTGTTCTACACTGGGAGATTGGGCAGGGATCCAGGGTGACCAACAACTACAACGACTTCCGGGTGACGATGAGCGTGGGCGCTTCGGGACCGGTGTCGACGGCCCTGGGCAAGGGTGCGGTGGCTACCGTCTCGCGGCAGGCCTCGGAGCTGGCCATCCAGGTGCTCAAGGATGGTGGCAACGCCTTCGACGCCGCCTTCGCCACGGCCTTTTCTCTCTGCATCTATCACCCCCAGGCCGGCAACCTCGGCGGGGGCGGCTACGTCCTCTTTCAGGAAAAGGGCGGCCAGCCCAAGGCCTTCAACTACCGGGAGCAGGCCCCCCGGGGCGCCACGCGGGAGGCCTTCCTGCGGGCCGATGGCGAGCCGGATCCCGACCGCACAGCCTTCGGCCCGGCCTCGGTCTGCGTGCCCGGCACCGTGCGGGCCTTCTTCGAGCTGCAGCGGCGTCACGGGCGGCTGCAGGCCAAGGACCTGCTGCTGGAAGTCGCTCGACGGGCCGACGCGGGCGCGGTCCTCACCCAGTTCGAGTGCGACTGCCTGAACCGCCTGGGACCCAAGCTGGCGGCTTCGCCCGAGGCCCGGCGCATCTACGTCCGGCCCGAGCCCTTCTGCGCGGGCGACATCCTGCCCAATGCGCCCCTGGCGGCCACCCTGCGGGTCCTCGCTGCCGAAGGTGACGCCGCCTTCTACCGGGGCCGCATCGCCGACCAGATCGTGGCGGACCTGCAGGCCAATGGCGGCTTCATCACCGCCGAGGATCTGGCGGACTACCAAGTCCGCGAGGTCGCACCCATCTGCACCGAGGTGGCGGGTCGCCAGGTGTGGACCGTGCCCCCCGAAGGCGGCGGCGCCCTGCTGCTGGAGATCCTCCGCATCCTGGACCGGGACGCCTTCCGCAGCCTGCCCTACGACAGCCCGCGCTACCACCACCTGCTGGCCCAGGCCGCCAAGCTGGCCTTCATTGACCGCATGGACTACCTGGGGGATGTGCCCCCCGGCGTGGCCTACCAGAGCCTGCTCACCCAGGCCCAGGCGGATGCCCGCTTCGCGCTGCTTGACCTCGACCGGGACACGGCCACCAACACCCTGGCGGCGGGCCGGAAGGCGGGTCGGGACGCGGGCCTGGACACCACCCACTTCGCCATCCTCGACGCCGAGGGCAACGCGGTCTCCAACTCCTACACCATGAACCTGCGCTATGGCTCCAAGTGGGCCGTGGCCGGGGCCGGCTTCCTGCTCAACGGCAGCATCGACTCCTTCTCGTTCATCGAGGGCCGGGAGAACTACTTCGGCGTCATGGGCAGCACGCCCAACCTGTTCGCCCCGGGCAAGCGTCCCGCCAGCAACATGGCGCCGGTGCTGGTGACCAAAGACGGCTCGGTGGAGCTGCTGGTGGGCACGCCCGGCGGACCCACCATCCCCACCACCCTGGCGAATGTGCTGCTGGCCACCCTGGTCCACGGCGCCGAGCCCGAGGCCGTGGTGCACGCCAGCCGCCTGCACCACCAGGGCTGGCCCGATGTGCTGGCCCACGAGCCCGGCTTCGACCGACCCGAGCTGCTCACGGCCCTGGCCGCCCTGGGCTACACCCTCAAGAACAAGCAGGAGCTGATCTCCGACGTGCACGGCGTCTTCCGCCGCGGCGACACCTGCCTGGCCATCAGCGACCACCGCAGAGAAGGCCAAGCCCTGGCCCTGCCGGACTGAACCCGGCTTTTCAAAAGCAAGATTGGATCCACAGATTTCACAGATTTCACAGATTAAAAA